>DATBIJ010000178.1:0-1797 GCA_036557025.1 Thermoanaerobaculia bacterium
CGCGGTCCTGCACAATCTCTTCATGAGACTGGGCGCGGAGTGGGACAGCTTCTCGGTTCATCCGAAGTCATTTCACGATGCGGGCGGCAGCGTCATCGTGGAAGCCCGCTACCGCGGGCTGTACAAAGCGACCGGAAAGAACATGGACACACAGGTGTGCCACGTCTTCGACATCAAAGACGGCAAGGTGACCAGGTTCCAGCAGTACGTGGACACGGCGAAGCTGCAGAACGTCATGGGAGCGCCTGCCGCCTGACCGAATCGGCGAAGCCCCCGTCCACGCTCGAGTCGACCGCCAAAGCCCCCGGCGGAGCGCAGGTGTGCCGATACGCGCGTGCTCGCTGGCTCTACGGTCTGTGTGAGCGGGCCGCCGGCCGGAGGTGCGCCCCACGCCCCCAGCCATTCCGTCCCGTGATCCGCCGGCCTGATCCCGGAGCGTGAAACGTCGCGCACGGCGCGACGTATGGAGGGTCATGCGCTTGCGCCCGATCGCCATCGCCCTGCTCGCCGCGGTGGCCTCGGCCGAAAAGACCGCCGCAGTCGCCGAACCCGGTCCTTCCATCGGCCCGTACCGCGTCGAGACCGTGGCCGAGGGCGTCTTCGCGGTCGTGCCCGAGGAGCCGCTGCGAGAGCCGGTGGACGGCAACTCGCTGTTCCTCATCACGGGGGAGGGCGTGCTGGTGCTGGACACCAACCTCCTCCCGGCGAAGGCGGCGGCGGTGATCGGGGAGATCAAGAAGCGCACGGATCAGCCGGTGCGCTGGGTCGTCTACACGCACTGGCACGACGACCATGTCTTCGGGAGCGGCGAGTACCGCAAGGCGTTCCCCAACGCGGTCTTCCTGTCCCACGAGAACACGCGCACGGACATGGACGCCTCCGCGCTGCCGGTCCTGAAGGAAGCGCCGGCGGCCCTGAAGCGCGCCGAGGAGCGGCTCGCGAAGGGCGTCAAGAGCGACGGGCAGGCGATGACCGACGCGGAGAAGAAAGACTTCGCGGGGCGCATCGCGGAGTACCGCGGTTTCGTCGAGATGATGTCGACGGCGGACCCGGTTCTGCCCGGCCTGACGCTGCGCGAGGGCGTCACGCTCCACGCCGGCGGGCGGGAGATCGTGCTGCGCCACTTCGGGCGCGGCAACACGCGGGGAGATCTCGTCGTCTGGCTGCCGAAGGAGCGCGTGCTCGCGAGCGGGGATCTCCTGGTCGCGCCGACCCCGTTCGGCATCGGATCGTTCTTCGGCGACTGGATCCAGACGCTCGGGAAGCTGGAGGCGCTCGATCCGGCGGTCATCGTGCCGGGGCACGGTCCGGTCATGCGGGACCGCGCGTACCTGCAGCAGGTCCGCCGCCTGCTGGAGTCCACGCTCTCGCAGGCGAAAGCCGCCGCGGCGAAGGGGTTGTCGCTCGAGGACGCGCGCAAGGCCGTGGACCTCGAGGAGTTTCGCCGCCAGTTCGTCGGCGACGACAAAGCGAAAAACGAGGCCTTCCAGCAGTACTTCGTCAACCCGGGCGTCGAGCGCGCCTACCGCGAGGCGACCGGCACGCTCGACGAGGCGGCCGAGCGCTACAAGGGGGGCAGGTAGCTAGACGGCGGCCTTGATTCCGCGCGCCGCGGCGTGGGCCTCGCCGCGCGCGTAGCCGCGGTGGTAGGCCTCGCCCGCGTCCGGATCGATGGGATGGCCGTGCAGGGCGGTCTCGAAGCCGCGGCGGAAATCCTCCTCCACGGCCTCGAAGTCGCCGTCCGCCTTTCCGTAAGCGGCCTTTTCCGCGTCGCGCAAGCCGATCCACCAGGCCTCC
>DATBIJ010000179.1:0-4232 GCA_036557025.1 Thermoanaerobaculia bacterium
AGGAGACGGCCTGGGCCGAGGGCCTGACGGAGTTCCGCGTCTACGAGCCGGGTCCCGACGGGCGCCCCCGGCCTCCGTCGCCGCGCCCGACGCGCGTCGTCGTGATGTACATGGAGCCGCCCGATCGCGACGCCCTGGGACTGGACATCACCTACGATCCGATTCGTCAGGGCATCGCCCGCAAGGCACTGGATCGCGGGAAGCCCGTCGCGAGCGGCCGCTTCCGGCTCGTCGAAGACCGCACGGGCCAGGCGCCTTCGACGATGGCGATCTACCAGGCGGTCTACGGCACCGATGGCGAGCCCGCCTCGCAGCAGCAGCGAGAGGAGAGCCTCAAAGGCTACGTCGTCGCCCTCTATCAGATCGCGCCGACGCTCACCGCGGCGGTGCGTCTCGCCGACACGCGGGGCCTCTTCTGGTCGGTCTGGGATCTCTCCGAGGAGGGGAGCGAGGATCTGCTGTTCGAGAGCGCCGCGGGCGCCAACAAGCTCGGATCGGAAGGAGGCGCGCTGACGCGGGTCTTCCGCGCCGGGTTCGCCGACCGCACCTGGAAAATCGGCGTCGCCGCGCCCCCGGAGTTCCTGGGCGGCAGCGGGCGGGCGTTGGCGGTCGGCTTCGGCGGCAGCCTGCTGTGCCTCGCGGCGCTCGCGGCCGTCACCGCGCTGCGCACGATCGCGCGCCTCCGCCGGCAGGTCGAGCGCGTCGGCCCCTACACGCTGACGGGCAAGCTCGGCGCGGGCGCGATGGGCGTGGTCTTCCAGGCGCGCCACGCGCTGCTGCGCCGGCCCACGGCGATCAAGCTGCTGGCACCGCAGGTCGCGGGGGAGCGTGCGCTCGCGCGCTTCGAGCGCGAGGTCCAGATGACCTCCGCGTTGACGCACCCCAGCACGATCGCGATCTACGACTACGGCCGCACGTCGGAGGGGGTCTTCTACTATGCGATGGAGCTGCTCACGGGGCTGAATCTCCAGCAGCTGGTCCAGTACGACGGCGCCGTGCCGCCGGGACGGGTCGTGCACTTCCTCACGCAGGCCTGCGGCGCGCTCGCGGAGGCCCACACGGCCGGGCTCATCCATCGCGACATCAAGCCCGCCAACCTGATGGCCTGCGTGTATGGCGGCATGCCGGACTTCCTGAAGATCCTGGATTTCGGTCTCGTCAAGGACATCGCCGGCATGGATCTGCCTCGACCCGATGGCGCGCCGCAGGAGGAGCCCTCGGTCGCCCTCTCACAGGACGGCGCGCTCTTGGGCACGCCGCTCTTCCTCGCGCCCGAGGGCATCTCCAATCCCGGCAAGGTCGACGCGCGCCTGGACATCTACGGGCTGGGCGCGGTCGCCTACTACCTGCTCGCGGGATCGCCGCCGTACGAGGGTGCGACCGCGATCGAGATCTACGGAAAGCAGCGCCGCGGCGCGCCGCCCCGCCCGTCCGAGAAGCTCGGGAAGCCGCTGCCGGCCGGCCTCGAGGAACTCGTCCTCCGGTGTCTCGAGGTCCTGCCCGACGACCGCCCCGCCTCCGCGCGCGATCTGAGAATGTCCCTCGAGGCCTGCGACGGGTTCGAGCCGTGGACCGAAGAGATGGCGGCGCGATGGTGGGCGACGCGGGGACCCGAGATCGAGCGGCTGGTTCGCAAGGCCCGCGTCGACGCGGGCGAGGCCGGCACGCTGACGAGCGCCGAGAGCGTGCTCGCGCCCGCGGAGCGCAGCTAGCTATCGCTACCGGCTTCCCAGCGGGTTCCCGACCGCGGAGAGCACTCGGCCCATGACGTTGGCCCAGACCTCGACGAAGGAGAGGTCCAGCTCGCCGTAGCCGTTGTCGAAGCCGGAGTTCTGGGCGTAGAAGACGGCGATCGGCTTCTTGCGAACGGGATCCGGAATCGCGGCGCAGAGCACCGAGTAGGGCTGGCCCTCGAGCGCGCGCGTCATCTGGGAGGGGGCGAGGTGGCGGGGGTCCTGAACCAGCGCCGGCCGGCCCGAGCTTGCCGCCTCCTTGACCATCGAGGAGGAGATGCCGTCGACCGAGCGGCCCGCCTCGCAGGCCGCGACCGCCTCGGCATGCAGGCCGCGCGAGGCGATCGCGCGCAGCTTCCCGCCGGGCAGTACGAGCAGGAGGATCGCCTTTTCGGCGCCGAAGCCGTCCGAGACCGTGGCGAAGGAGCTCTCGAGAAGGCTCTCCTCGGTTCGGCCCGACATCAGCGACGCGATCGCCTCGTCCAGCGCGATGAAGAGTTGGGGATAGTTGCGCCCCTCGGGCAGGAACTTGATGTCGCCCACGTCTCCTCCGAGCCTCGGAGTCTAGCGTCTCCGCCGTGTCCACAGTCCCAAGTCCTCAGTCCCCGGTCGAAGACTGAGGACGGAGGACTGAGAACCGAGGACTCAAGAAAGACGCGGGTCGACCGGGCGGGGGGCGATGCCCGAGAATCGGCCTCGCGATGATCTCGCCCGAGAAGCTCCTGGCCGACCTTCGCGCGCACCGCCCGCAGGTCGCCGCAGAGGAGGCCTCGCTCGCGAGGCTGATCGCCTTCGTGGCCGAGGGCGATCCCTTCCGCCGCGGCCACCCGGTCGGGCATGTCACGGGAAGCGCGATGGTCGCCCGGCCGCATGGCCGCGAGGTCCTGCTGGTCCACCACCGCCGGCTGGACCGATGGCTCCAGCCGGGCGGACACACGGATCCGGACGATGCCTCGGTGTTCGCGACCGCCCGCCGGGAGGCGATGGAGGAGACCGGCGTGGCGAACCTGCGGGCGCCGATCGGCGAGACGATCCTCGACGTCGACGTGCACGAGATTCCGCAACGGCCCAAGGAGCCCGCCCATTGGCACTTCGACGTGCGTTATCTGCTGACGACGGAGGAGCGCGAGATCCGCCCGCAGGCCCTCGAAGTGCGCGGCGTGTCCTGGTTCTCGGTGGCGGAGCTGTCGACCGGCGACTTCGATGCCTCGGTCATCCGGCTCGCGCGCCGCGCCGCGGCTCTGCTCTCGGAAACCCGCTAGCCCCGGGCCTGCCGCGCCCCCGCGATCGACCGCGCGCCCGCCGCGACGAAGTCGACGGCGTCCCGCACGATCGAGGGCTCCGAGACGATCCGCTTGTGGCCGAGCCCTTCCGTCGCGACCAGCCGCGCCCCGGGCCACGCCGCGGCGATCGCGGCGCCGTGCGCGAAGGGTACTTCTCTGTCCGCGCGGTCGTGGAAGACGAGAAGCCGGCTCGTCATGCGCGGCGCGACCGTCGGCACGTCGAGGTCGTCCCACCGGAAGGAGAGGCTGCGCTCGATGTGCGCCTGCATCGCGAGGCGGGTCTTCTCGGAGAAGCCGAGCATCTGTGCCATGCCGACCGTGAAGGGCGTCGGGTTCGACGGCGGAGCCAGGAAGACCGCGGACTCCGCCGCGAGGCCGTTGCGCATCGCGAGCACGGTCGCGGATCCCCCCAGCGAGTGCGCGACCACGCCGTGGACGCGTCCCGAGCCGCTCGCGGCGCGCGCGGCCGCCGTGATCGCGGCGGCGAACTGGATCAACGAGGAGAGCCGCCCGCCCGACGCGCCGTGGCCGGGAGCGTCCCACGTCGTGACGGAAAAGCCGCGGGAGACCAGCGGCTCGACGAACGCGCCCAGCCGTCCGCCGCGGCTTCCCCAGCCGTGGGCCAGCAGGATGACGGGACCCTCGCCCCAGCTCCAGGTCGCGACGTCGGTGCCCATGACTTCGAGCGAGCCGCGACGAGCCGTCGCGAGCATCGCCTCCATCGCGGGATCCTTCCGGCGGCGGGGCGGCGTGCGGAAGAGCGTCGCCGCGGCGGCCGCGGCAAGGCCGGGAGCGACGCGCTCGAGAACGCGGATGCCCCCGCCGATAAGGCCCGCGACGGGATTTCGAACGGTCGTGCGATTTTCGGCCTGGGCGATTTCCGAGGGCTTCGTCATTGTGTCTCCGCGAGTGCCGACGCCGTCCGCCGCCGGACGGAGGCCAGGAGGGATTCGAAGGCGCGGTGGGCGCGGGCGTCGGCGCGCGGGTCGGCGAGCAGCCGCGCCGCATGGTGGTAGCCGAGCATGATCGCGTAGAGATCGTGCCCGAACTGCTCGGGATCGGCGTCGGGGCGCAGCTCGCCGCTCTCGATGCCGCTCGTCACGATGCGGGCGAGGCTCGCGAGCCAGTCCTTCTGGAGGCCGACCAGGCGATCGCGCAGGCGGCCGGGACGGTCGTCGAGCTCCGCGGCGGCCTGCACGAACAGACATCCCCCGGG
>DATBIJ010000180.1:0-9380 GCA_036557025.1 Thermoanaerobaculia bacterium
ACGGTGGACGTGCGGGTGAAGGGGCCGGGCGCCGGCCGCGAGTCGGCCATCCGCGCCCTGCAGGCCAACGGGCTCGACATCAAGTCGATCAAGGACATCACGCCGATCCCGCACAACGGCTGCCGGCCGCGCAAGCGGCGGAGGGTTTAGGAGACGTGAATCGTCAATCGTAAATCGTGAATCGTGACGTGAGCGTGAATCGGCTTCGATTCACGATTCACCATTCACGATTCACCCGTCTGTAAACCGGCTCACGGACCCCGGCCGGGAGGAAGGACGTAAAACGACAACGAGGGAGCCGCGGAGGTTAGGTTCTTGGCTCGCTATAGCGAATCGGTTTGCCGGCTCTGCCGGCGCGAAGGCATGAAGCTGTTCCTGAAAGGGGACCGCTGTTTCAAGGACAAGTGTGCCATCGAGCGGCGCAACTACCCGCCCGGGCAGCACGGCCGCCGGCGCAGCAAGCTGCTGGGCTACGGCATCCAGCTGCGCGAGAAGCAGAAGGTGAAGCGCATCTACGGACTGCTCGAGCGGCAGTTCCGGCTCGCCTTCGAGCGCGCGGAGCGCCGCAAGGGCATCACCGGTGAGAACCTGCTGCAGGAGCTCGAGCGGCGCCTCGACAACGTCGTGTTCGCGCTGGGCTTCGCCGCCTCGCGCGCGCAGGCGCGCCAGCTCGTGCGCCACGGGCACGTCACCATCGACGGGAAGAAGGTCACGATCCCGTCGTTCCGAACCAACAAGGGCCAGCTCATTGCGATCAAGGAGAAGAGCCGCGCCAACGAGCAGATCAAGAGCTCGGTCGACACCGCCCGTGCCCGCGGCGTGCCGGCCTGGCTGGACCTGTCTCCGGAGAGCTTCTCCGGGCGCGTCGTCGAACTGCCCAAGCGCGAAGACATCAAGCTGCCGATTCAGGAGCAGCTGATCGTCGAGCTCTACTCGAAGTAGTCGCGGAGGACAAGAACACATGACTCTCTGGAAAGGTTTTCAGAAGCCCAAGCGCCTCGAGGTGGACGGCGAGACGCTGACGTCGACGTACGGAAAGTTCCATGCCCAGCCGTTCGAGCGCGGCTTCGGCACGACGGTCGGTAACGCCCTGCGGCGGGTCCTGCTTTCCTCGATCGAGGGTGCGGCGATCACCGCGGTCAAGATCGAGGGCGTCCTGCACGAGTTCTCCTCGCTGCCGGGCGTCGTCGAGGACGTGACCGACATCATCCTGAATTTGAAGCAGATTCCGATCAAGATGCACACGCTCGAGGAGAAGGTCCTCACGCTGGACGTCGAGCGCAAGGGCAAGGTCACGGCGGCCGACCTGCAGGGCGACTCGAGCGTCGAGATCCTCGATCCGGACGCTCCGATCGCCACCCTCTCCGAGAACGGCCGGCTGCAGATGGAGCTGCGGGTCTCGATGGGCCGCGGCTACGTCTCCGCCGACAAGAACTTCGACGAGGACATGGGGATCGGCTCGATCCCGATCGACTCGGTGCACTCGCCCGTGCGGCGCGTGAACTACCACGTCGAAGCGGCCCGCATCGGGCAGGCCACCGACTACGAGCGCCTCGTGCTCGAGGTCTGGACCAACGGAACCGTGTCGCCCACCGACGCCGTCGGCTTGGCCGCGACGCTGCTGCGCGACCACCTCACGATCTTCGTCAACGCCGAGCACGAGACCGCGCTCGACGGCGCCCCGGAAGGGGAGCTGCCCGAGAACCTGGCGGAGATCCTGAACCGCTCCGTCGACGAGCTGGAGCTCTCGGTCCGCAGCGCGAACTGCCTGAAGAACGCGGGCATCCGGACGATCCGCGACCTCGTGCAGAAGACCGAGAAGGACATGCTCGAGACCAAGAACTTCGGCCGGAAATCCTTGAACGAGATCAAGGACATCCTGCGCCCGATGGGCCTGTCCCTGGGCATGCCCGTCGAGCCCGTCGAGATCCGAAGCGAGTAGAGCCATGATGCACAACCGGGCCGGGCGAAAGCTCCGGCGAACCACGCCGCACCGCCTCGCGATGTTCTCCAACCAGCTCACGTCGCTGATGCACCACGAGCGCATCCAGACGACGCTGACGAAGGCCAAGGAGCTGCGTCCGCTGGCGGAGCGGTTGATCACGATCGGTAAGAGGGACGGAATCGAGTCCCGGCGCCGGGTTGCCCGCTGGATCGCCGACCGCGACGCCGTGCGCAAGGTCTTCGAGAAGATCGCGCCGCGCTTCGTGGACCGTCCGGGCGGCTACACGCGGATCCTGCGGCTGGGCTCCCGCCAGGGCGACGGGGCCGAGGCGGCCATCCTGGAGTTCGTCGACTTCCGCTTCGAGGCGAAGGACAAGGCCCCGCGCAAGGAGTCGATGGCCGAGGCGGCCCGCCGGGCCGCGAAGGGCCGTGTCGAGACCTACCGCAAGGAGAAGCCGGAAGGGGAGGGCGAGGGCGAGGAGCCGCGCCGTGCCAAGGCGAAGCCGGAGAAGGGCAGGATCGCCAAGACCGCTCCGAAGCGGGGTCCCAGCCGAACGGGCCCCTCGAAGAGGGGCGCCTGACGTCTTGAAGCGGTCCCTTCGGGACCGACCGACATGAGCGGGGGGCCGGTGGCAACTGCCCCATCGCGGCGGCGACGCATGCCTCGGCGGGAACGAACGACGCACCGTTATCGACTGGCCGCGGGCTTCTGGCTCGCGGCCATTTTTCTTTTGACGCTCTGGCCTCGGCCGCCGGAGGTCCTCCCGGATCTCCCGAGTTTGCCGGGCGCAGACAAGGCGACCCACGCCCTGCTCTACGGCGTCGAGGGCTGGCTGATCGTGCGGGGCTGGAGCGGGGGGCCGGGACGCGGCGGAAGCGGGGTGCGCGTGCTGCGGGTCCTCGCCGTGATCGCCGTGGTCGCGGCCGTCAACGAAACCCTCCAGCGATTCTTCCCGCCGCGGACGCCGGAGTGGGGAGACTACGCCGCCGACGTCCTGGGGGGTCTGTTGGGGGCGTGGCTGTCGGTGCGAAGAGAGAATCGGGAATCGTGAATCGTCAATCGAAGCCAGGCGTCTTGCCGCGATTCACGGCTCTCGATTCACGATTTACTTCTTGAAGAACCCGCCGCCCTGGTTGGTGGCCGTCTTCGGGCCGCCACCCTCCGCCATGATGACGCGCTGGTTGAGCTCCTTGATGCGGTCGTTCAGCTGGTTGATCTTCGCCTGCGATTCCTTCTGGATCCGGTCGTTCTCCGCGCGCTGGCGGGAGACCTCGTCCTCGAGCTCCTGGATCACGCGGTCGCGGCCATCGGTCATCTGGCGCGCGTCGCGCAGCTCCGTGGAGTAGCGGGCGAGCTCCTCCTCCTTCTCGGAGATGCGGAGCTTCCACTTCTCCTCTTGCTCTTCGTAGAGCCGCTTCGTGTCCATGAGCTGGACGATGGCGGAGAAGTCGTTGTCGGCAGCCATGAGGCCTCCTCGCTGCCCCTCCTCGATCTGAGGGAACAGCTTGCGCAGCTTCAGCGAAAGGTCTTCGGGATCGGTCGCGAGCTCCATCGCCCGCGGGTAGGTGATCTTCTGGTTGACCAGCAGCGCGATCAGCGACTGGTTCATCGACTGCATGCGGTAGTAGCCGACGGAGGACTCGATCTCCTCCAGGATCTCCTTGGTCTCGCCGAGCTCGATGTGCTTGGCGATCTTGGGGGAGTTGATCATGACCTCCACGACCGGGGTCAGGCCGCTGCTGTCGGACTTCTCGATCAGGCGCATCGAGACGATCGCCCGCAGAACCAGCGCGAGCTGGGATCGGATCTGCTGCTGCTGCCCGATGGGCGCCGTATCGAGAATGCGGTCGACGGACTGGGCCGCGTTGTTGGTGTGGAGGGTGGAGAAGACCAGATGCCCCGTCTCGGCGGCCGTGATGACGGTCTGCATCGTGAGCCAGTCGCGCATCTCGCCGACCATGATGACGTCCGGGTCCTGGCGCATCATGTTCTTCAGGGCCTCGGGAAAGTTCGGCGTGTCCGTGGAGATCTCGCGCTGGGAGACCGCGGACTTGCCGTCCGCGAAGAGGTACTCGATGGGATCCTCGATCGTCACGATGTGGACCGGCCGCTTCTCGATGATCGAGCGCAGGATGGCCGCCAGCGTCGTGGACTTTCCCGACCCGGTCGGTCCGGTGATCAGGCAAAGGCCCGTGGGCAGGTTGACGAAGCTTTCCAGCACGTCGGGGAGTCCCAGCTCGGTGATCTGCGGGATCTTGAAGGGAATGCGCCGGAAGACCGCCGCCAGGGACCCCCGCTGGACGAAGATGTTGCAGCGGAAGCGGGCAACGCCGGTCAAGCCGTAGCCCAGATCGACAGACTGGTTGGCTTCGAGCTTCTGCTTCTGGGCGACGTTCAGGATCCCCTGGAGCATCTCCTCGAGATCCTTGGGCTGGAGCGGATCCGTGTTCAGGGGGATCAGCTTCCCCTTGATCCGCAACAGGGGCGGGCGCATGGGCTTCAAGTGGAGGTCCGAAGCCTCCTTCTTGGCCATGAATTTGAGGAGCTCTGCGAGGGTCAAGAGCCGCAAGTATAACCCCCACCGCGGGGGTCCCCGAGCTTTACGCGCCGTTCATCTCGTTGGCGGCCGGGGACTTGTGGCGGCGGACCGCGAGAGGACCCACGCGCGCGCCTGCCGGCGGCTGCGCAGCGCCCCGCGGCGGATCTCCACCTCCAGCGCCTCGAGAATGCGGCCGACCTCCGGCCCCGGCGCCATCCCCGTCCAGGCGATCAGGTCGTCACCGGAGACCTTCACGCGAGGACGGGGTCGCCGCATTTTCCTCTCCAGCCTAGAGGAGGCCCGGCGACCGCGCGGCGAGAGCACCGAGGCCGCTCGAAGGGCGTCGGAGCCCTCGCTGCCCGCCAGGACGATCCACTCCCAGTCGCGGTCCGGCGGCAGGGTCTGTGCCCGGCGGGCGAGATCGACGATTCGCGCCGCACGGCGGGCCTCTTCCCGGGAGAACCTCCGGCCGGCGAGATAGTGGGCGATCTGCTCCGCGGGGACTTCCAGCGCGTCGGCGAGCAGGGCCAGGCGCAGCGTCCGCCGGGCCGGAATCGGGGCCGAGGCCACCGGGCGGGCGTCCAAGCGGCCCAGGCGCCGGGCGATCCCCCCCGGGATCTCGCGGCCGAGGGCAGGCTCCAGAACGCCGGCCCGGTGCGCCCAGGCGAGCGCCGGTGCGGATCCGGGGGCCTCCAGGAGCCTGGAGATCTCAGTGGCGATCCGCTCGAGGGCGGCATCCCGGAGCCGGGGTGCCACGGCCCGGCAGGACTCTGTCAGCGCGCGATCAGGGAGCAGCCCGTGGGTGGCGTAGAAGCGCGCGGCGCGCAGGACTCGCAGGGGATCCTCCTCGAGGTTTCCGGGGCGCACCAGCCGCAAGCGGCGGCGACGCAGGTCCGCGAGGCCTCCGAAGGGGTCCACGAGGGCGCCCGAGGAGAGCTCCAATGCCATGGCGTTGACGGTGAAGTCGCGCCGGGAAAGGTCCCGGCCGATGCCGTCCCCCTCCAACTCGGCGAGGTCCAGGGTTTGCCGTCCGGCCACGCGGACCACGCGCGGAGATCGATCCGACAGAAGAACGACCGTCCCCATCCCGCGGCGCGAGAGAGTGGACGCCAGCGCGTCGGCAGAACCCGCGGGGACTACCACGTCGAGATCCGGATGCTCGCGTCCCTGCAAGAGGTCTCGCACGGCGCCGCCCACGAGCCAGACCGGAAGCTCGCGGGTTCGCGCTTGCCTGGAGAGCTCCGACAGGATCCGGATCCTTCGGATGCGCTCGAAGGCCCTTCGCGCGCGGCGCCCGGAGAGGTTCGGCGCGGCGCCGGTCCCGGCGTTCAACATTCGGAAAAACGGGCCCAAAGCCTTACAATCCTCGGGATGGCGGCCTCCTCCCCGGTCGATGCGGACGTCGTCCGCAAGATCGCCGTGCTGGCCCGCCTGACCGTCGACGAGGCGGAGCTTCCCCGATTGGCCGACCAGCTCTCGCGCATTGTCGCCTACGTCGACTTGCTCGAGCAGATCCCCGAGACCGCAACCGCCGGCGAGCTTCTGCCGCCCGCCACACCCGTACGCCCCGATGTCCCGGAGGCCGGGGGCGGACGGGCCGCCCTGGAGGAGAACGCGCCCAAGCTGATGCACGGGTACGGGGCCGTTCCCCGCGTCGTGGGGGGCGGATCGTGAGCGGCCGGGCTCGCTGATGGCCGCATCGGTCGTGTCCATCGCCGCCGATGTGGGGGCCGGACGCCGGTCCGCCGTCGATGTGGCGCGGGAGTCCCTGGCCGCCCTGGAGGCCCAGGACGGCCGGGTGAAGAGCTTCCTGGAGGTCTCCGGCGAGCTCGCCCTGGAGGAGGCCCGCCGGACCGACGCCCGCGTCGCGGCGGGGGAGCGCCTGCCGCTCGCCGGTGTGCCGATGGCGATCAAGGACAACATGTGGGTCGAGGGCCGCGCGACGACCTGCGCCTCGCGGATCCTGGAGGGCTTCCGGCCCGGCCGTGACGCGACGGCCGTCGCACGGCTGAGACAGGCCGGTGCCGTCTTCGTCGGCAAGACCAACCTCGATGAGTTCGCCATGGGCTCCTCCACCGAGCACAGCGCCTTCCAGGTCACGCGCAACCCCTGGGATCTGAGCCGCATCCCGGGAGGCTCCTCCGGCGGAAGCGCCGCGGCGGTGGCCTCTCGCTTCGTGCCGGCGGCGTTGGGCTCGGACACCGGCGGGTCGATCCGCCAGCCGGCGGCCTGCTGCGGCGTCGTGGGCTTCAAGCCCACCTACGGACGCGTGTCCCGCTACGGGCTCGTGGCGTTCGGTTCCTCGCTGGACCAGATCGGGCCGCTGACACGCTCGGTCGCGGACGCGGCGCGGGTCTACGCCGTGATGGCCGGGGAAGACCCGTGCGACTCGACGACGCTCCAAGACGCCGTGGGCGTTCCCGAGGCGGCAGTCGCGCGCGGCGCCTCCGGTCTCCGCGTGGGCTTCCTGACGGAGGCGCAGGTCGAGGGGCTCGATCCGCGCATCGCGAAGAACCTCCAGGACGCCCGCCGCGCCTTCCAGTTGGCGGGCGCGGAGGTCTTCGACGTCTCGATCCCGCGCGCGCCCTATGCGATCGCCATCTACTACCTCGTCGCGAGCGCCGAGGCATCGTCCAACCTCGCCCGCTTCGACGGCGTGCGCGAGGGCCTGCGCGCGAGCGACGCCGACCTTGCCGCGATGTACTTCGAGACCCGGCGCCGGGGCTTCGGCGAGGAGGTCAAGCGCCGCATCCTGCTGGGAACCTTCGCGCTCGCGTCGGGCTACTACGAGGCCTACTACGGGCGCGCCATGCGGGCGCGGGCGCTGCTCTCGCAGGATTTCGCCGACGCCTTTGCGCGTTGTGACGTGCTGGTGTGCCCCTCGACTCCGTCGCCGGCGTTCGCGATCGGAGAGAAGCTCGACGATCCCCTGGCGATGTACCTCTCCGACATCTTCACGGTGCCGGCCTCCCTGGCGGGCCTGCCCGCGATCTCGATTCCTTCGGGTCTGACGGAAGATGGGCTGCCGCTCTCGATGCAGGTCATCGGCCCCCGCCTGGGAGAGGAGGCCGTGTTCACGGCCGCGGCGGCCCTGGAGCGCGAGCTCTCCTTCCCCGACGAGACCCCGCGCGGTCTCCGGCAGGGACCGTGAGACGGGCCCTCACGGGGATCGTCGCGGCCGCCGTCCTGGCGGCGGCCGATCTCGTCGCCGAGTCGCGGCAGGTCGCGGTCTCCCCGGAAGTCACCGTGCGAATCGAGTCCGACGAGATCACGCTCTCGGCGAAGCCGCTGCCCGGCGAAGGGCTCGATGCCTTCGTGCTGCGCGTGACCGACGACACCCGCACCAAGAAACGGATCCAGGAGCTCAACCGCGACGTGCGGCACCTGCGTCGGGACCTGTTCGTGAACGTGCCCTACGCGCTGCTGTCCCCCGCATACAAGAAGATCGCGATCGAGGCGCTGTTCACCCAGGACCGGGCGGAACCGCAGGCCTGGGTCCACGTCGTGTCGGAAGAGAGCAAGGCTCCCGAGAGCCTCTGGAAGATTTCGGAGTGGTTCACGGGCGACGGCGCCAACTACAAGAAGGTCATGACGGCCGGGAAGATCGAGGCGCTCCCGACCGCGCCCGGCCAGTCCGTCCGCGTCCCGCGGGATCTGCTGCTGCCGGCGTTTCGCGAGGCGGTCGACGCGGCGGTCGCACCGGCCCCTCCGGCCGAGGCCGTGCTGGAGTACGGCGCCGACGAGCAGGGTCGCTACGCCCTCTACCGACTCGCGCGCGGCGAGGCCCTCTACTCCGCGGTCGTCGTGCGGTTCACGGGCCTTCTCCATGCGGAGGACGTCAACGCGAAGGCGGCGCAGATCGCCCGGCGCAGCGGCATCTCCGACGTCCACGCGATTCCGGTCGGCTTCGGCGTCAAGATCCCGGTGGAGGACCTCGCCGTCGAATTCCGTCCGCGCGGCGATCCAGAGCGGATCGCCGAAGAGAAGTCCCGTCTGGAGGCCTCGCAGTACGCCAACCGCGTGGAGGCCGATCGGCTGTCCGGCGTGACCGTCGTCCTCGACCCCGGGCACGGAGGCAGAGACACCGGGGCCCTGGTCGAGGGCATCGAAGAGGCCCGGTACGTCTACGACATCGCCTGCCGTCTCGAGCGGCGGCTCTCGAAGGAGACGCGCGCGAAGGTCCACATGACCCTCGAGCGAGATGCCCCGTGCCCGGCGCGCCTCTCCGACAAGATCGGCGAGACGCGCAGCGCCCGAGTGCGTACCACGCCTCCTTATGCCCTGGAGGACTCGACGATCGGTGTGAACTTCCGCTGGTACCTCGCCAACGCGATCCTGCGAAAGGCGGAGAAGCAGGGCGGAGCAGCGGAGAAGACGGTCTTTCTCTCGCTGCACGCCGACTCCCTGCACCCCGCCGTGCGCGGCGCGATGGTGTATGTCCCGGGGGAGAAGTTCCTGACCGGAACGGGCGTGAAGACCGGCGAGATCTACTCGGCGCGACGCGAGGTCCGTGACGCGCCGAAGGTCAGCTTCTCCCGGCGGGAACGGGTGGCGGCCGAGGGGGTCTCGACGGACCTTGCCGAGCGCATCGTCGGCTCGTTCCGCGCGGCCGAGCTTCCCCTCCACGCCTTTGCGCCGATCCGCCGTAACGTCCTGCGGGGCGGACGCGAATGGGTGCCGGCGATCCTGCGCTACAACCGCATCCCGTCGCGGGTTCTCGTCGAGGTCGGCAACCTGAACAACCCCGAGGACCGCCAGCTGCTGGTGACGCGCTCCTACCGCGAACAGGTCGCGGGCGCCCTGGTGGACGCGCTCGTCGCCTTCTTCCGGCCGGAGAAGGATCCGACCGTGACCGCGCAGATTCCGGGCGCCGAGGACGTCAAGGCGCGGTAGACG
>DATBIJ010000181.1:0-4949 GCA_036557025.1 Thermoanaerobaculia bacterium
GGACGGCCACCTGTCGGTCGCACAGATGCTGATGCCCGACTTCTCGCAGGTCGGCGTTCTGTTCGACGTCATGGTCCACCTTGGGACGCTCACCGCGATCGCCCTCTACTTTCGCCGCCTGCTCGCCGACGAGGCCACCGCGCTGGCGTCGTCGGATCCCGCGCGGCGGCGCTCGGCCGTTCGCCTCGCCTTGCTCCTGCTCGTCGCGACGATTCCGACCGGAATCATCGGCATCCTGTTGAAAGGAGTCGTCGAGAAGACGAAGACCGATCCGCTCTTCGTCGGCTCGATGGAGATCGTCACCGGGCTGCTGCTGGCGATCTCCGCGCGCCGTGCCTCCGGCGTTCGGGGGCGCGAGCAGACCCGATGGTCCGACGCCGCCTGGATCGGCGCGGCGCAGGGCTTCGCCGTGCTCCCCGGCCTCTCGCGCTCCGCCTCGACCATCAGCGTCGCGATCCTTCTCGGCCTCGCCCCGGGCTGGGCCGCCGCCTTCATCCTGCTCATGGCCATCCCCGCGATCCTCGGCGCGGCGGGCTGGGAGCTGCTCTCGGCGTGGCGCGATCAAGGCGGCGCGTTTTTCGCGGGGCCGGACTTCGGGCGCTATCTCCTCGGCGCCGTCGTGGCGGCGATCGTCGGGTACCTCACGATCGGCTGGCTCATCAGGCTCGCCCAGAACCGGCGCATCCACCTCTTCGCGGCCTACTGCGTGCTCTTCGGGCTCGCCGTCGCGCTGCTGCTGCCGCGCCCGCAGAGGTCGTCCTCGCTCTCCTCAGGAGCGGCCGAAGCGGTGCGCGTGAACGGTCGCGAGCCGAATGACCGCGTAGACGACCACGCAGCAGGCAAACGCCAGCGCGAGGCCGCGGTCGAAGCGGAAGGGCGCGTGCTGCCAGGCGGCCGGCAGGGCGGGGAACAGGACAAGAAAGTAGAGGCCGCAGCCCGCCAGGATCGAGGCGAGGTACTCGATCCATCGCCTCGGCGTCATGCCGATGCCGGAGCCGAGTGTGCGGTCGAGTCGGGTCATGTCGGAGCGCGTGGCGCCGCGCCGGGCGCGGCGGGCGGAGTCTAACCTCTCGTGCGCAGAGACCCCGCACGGGGCGCGACCGTTCCCGTGGGGCACCCGCGGAATAGCGGCCAGGAGCGAGGCGTTGGGAACGACTCCGGAAGCCGCACCTTCCCTTGCCATGGACGCCCTTCCCGGAGGATCGTTCCCCGCGTGACCCGCCTGCGCACCCTGGCCGCGATGATGCTGCTCGGACTGGCCGCCGCCGCGGCGCCGGCTCAGGCCCCCGTGCCCCCGCCGGCTCCGACCCCGGCCGCGCCGGCGGCCGGCGCCGCCCTGACCCTCGAGGAGGCCCTCGCCCTCGCCGCCCGCAACAACGAGACCGCCGGCATCGCCCAGGCGCGGCTCGAGCGGGCCGAGGCGATCAAGCGTCAGGCCTATTCGGCGTTCTGGCCCGCGTTGACGGCCACAGGCACCTACACGCGCCGCTCCGAGGAGGTCGTCCGGATCATCGACGGCGAAGAGATCACGAGCCAGGCGAAGAACGCCTTCCAAACGCTGACGATTCTGGATGTGCCGATCTTCGACGCCCGGGCCTTTCCGGTCGCCCGCGCGACAGAACGCTCGCTCGAGGCGCAGCAGCAGGAATCGCAGGAGCTGGTCCGCACGCTCACGTTCGACACCTCCGAGGCTTTCTTCGCCGTGCTGTCGCTCGAGCGTCTCGTGGAAGCGGCGCGCCGCCGGCTGGAGGTCGCGCAGGCGGTCGTCTCGGACGCCGAGACGCGCCTGGACGCCGGGCTCGCCTCCCGCAACGAGCTCACCCGCACGGATCTGGAGCGCGCGCAGGCCCGTCTCGCGCTGACGGTCTCGCAGAATTCGGTCCAGATCAATCGCCTCCGGCTGGAGTATCTGATCGGCGCCGATGTCCCGGCGCGTCTCGAAGAGCCGGGACCTCTGTTCTCCGGGCCGCGCGACCTTGCGGAGCTGACGCGCCAGGCCCGCGCGTACCGGCCGGACCTGATTGCGGCGGAGAAGCGCGCCGAAGCGGCGCGGCTGCTGGCCAAGGAGCCGACGCTGCGCTGGATTCCGCGCCTCGACGGGACCGCGACCTATCGAACGACGAACGAGCCGGGTCTCTCAGGAAAGGAGAGCGACTGGAACGCGGGCGCCCTGCTGACCTGGGAGCTCTTCGACGGCGGCGAGCGATATGCCGAGGCCGCCGCGCGGCGCGCCGAGCACCGGGACCTCGTGCTCCAGTCGGAGGCTCTGCGCCGTCAGATCGGTGTCGACGTCGAGCGCGCCGGCGCGGATCTGGACACGGCGGAGGCGGGAGTGAAGCAGGCCGAGGTCGCGGTGAGCGTGGCCCGCCAGAACGAGGAGGAGGTTCGCGTGCGTTTTCAGGAGGGGCTCGCGACGGCGCTGGAGCAGGCCGATGCGTCGGTCTCCGCCTTCGAGGCCGAGGCGGTTCTCGCCCAGCAGCGCTTCGCGCTCTACGTCGCGCAGCTGGCGCTTCTGCGCACCACCGGCGGCTGGCCTCTCGGCGCACCGCCGCCGACCGCGCCCATCATGGTGCCGGAGCCCGAGCCGGAGCGCGCGCCATGACGCGCGAGGACGGGCGCCTCCTGCTGCTGCTGTTCGCCGGTGCGGCCGCCGCGGCCTGCGGCGGCGGCGAATCGAAGTCCTCGTCGGCGTCCGCAGCCCGCGGCCCGGGGCTGGTGTTCCCGGTGGAAGTGGAGACCGTCCAGGCGCGGCCCGTCGAGTACGCCGTCTCCGCGGTGGGCTCCGTCGAGGCCTTCGAGCGCGTCGAGGTGACGGCGCGCGTCGGCGGGGCGATCGAGAAGGTCAACTTCCAGGAAGGAGCCAACGTCGACACCGGGCACGTGCTCGTGGAGATCGAACCGGAGCGCTATCGGCTCGCCGTCAGCTCGGCCAAGGCGAACGTCGAAAAGGCCGAGGCGGCCTACGCCGAGGCCACGGCGGGGCTGCGCCGGCGCGAAGCCGTCAACGCGAAGAACCCGGACCTGGTGAGAGAGGAGGAGCTCGACACGTTCCGGACCCGGATGCGCACCGCCGCGGCCGACGTCGCACAGCAGAAGTCGGCGCTGAGCCTGGCGGAGCTGAATCTCCGCGAGTCGCTGGCCCGCGCGCCGTTTCCCGGAATCATCCAGACGCGCAACGTCCAGACGGGCCAGTACGTCCAGCCCGGCGCGGTGATCGCCACACTCGTCCGACGCGAGCCCCTGCTCCTGCGCTTTCAGGTGCCCGAACAAGACGCCGCGGCGCTGAAGCCCGGGATGCCCGTCCGTTTCACGGTCGCCGACGAGAAAGCCCCTTACGCGGCGAGGATCACGCTCGTCGCCGCGGCGGCGGACCCCGAAACCCGGATGGTCGCGGTCACGTCCCAGGTCGACGATCCGAAGCGCTCGAAACTGCGGCCGGGGACCTTCGCTCAGGTCACCGTTCCGGTGGGCGGCCAGGTCCGCTCTTCGGTCGTGCCCGAGACGGCGGTCCGGCCCAGCGAGCGCGGCTTCCTCGGGTTCGTGGTCGAAGGGGAGACGGCGCGCGAGCGCGTGCTGACGCTCGGCCTGCGGACGCCGGACGGGAAGGTCGAGATCAAGGATGGGGTGAAGCCCGGGGAAAAGGTCGTCGTTCGGGGCGGGGAGGCGTTGAAAGACGGCGCGAAGGTCCGGATCGAGACGGGGCAGGGAAGCGGGGACACGGGACCGTCCGCGACCCCGGCGGCGGCTCCGAACCAATAGAATTGTCGAGGCCGTCGGCCGCGTTGTGGGAGCCGAGAGCCGAGGTTGATCGCACCATGAACATTACCGAAGCCTGCATCAAGAAGCCGGTGTTCGCCTGGATGTTGATGCTGGGAACGGTCGTGTTCGGCGCCGTGGCAGCCTCCCGGATCGGCATCAGCCAGTTCCCGGACGTCGATTTCCCGACGATCTCGGTGTCTGTGACCTGGGAAGGGGCGGCCCCGGAGGTCGTCGAGAACGACGTCGTCGAGTTCCTCGAAGAGGCGCTCGTCCAGGTCGAGGGCGTGCGCTCGATCACGTCCAGCTCGCGGCAGGGCCGTGCCTCGATCACCCTCGAGCTGGACCTCGCCCGTGACGTGGACCTGGCGATGCAGGACGTTCAGACGCGCATCGCGCAGGCGCAGTCGCGCCTGCCCCGGGACATCGATCCGCCCGTCATCTCGAAGACCAACCCCGAGGACCAGCCGATCATGTGGGTCGGTCTCTCGGGTCCCTTCCCGCAGCGCATCCTCTCCGACTACGCGCGCTACCACGTCAAGGAGAAGCTCCAGACCGTGCCCGGTGTGGGCGAGATCGTGCTGGGCGGCTACCTCGAGCGCAACGTGCGGATCTGGGTCGACGCCGACCGTCTGAACGAGAAGGCGCTGACGGTCTCCGACGTCATTGCCGCGCTCCAGCGCCAGCACGTCGAATTGCCCGCGGGCTACCTCATCGCGGAGGGGCGCGAGGTCAACGTGCGCGTGCTGGGGGAGGCCATCGACCTCGCCGAGCTGCGCAAGGTCGTCGTGTCCAACCGCGGCGGCAGCCCCGTCTATCTCGAGCAGGTCGCGCTCGTCGAGGACGGCTTCGAGGACGTCCGCCGTCTCTCGCGCGTCGACGGAGAGCCCGCGCAGGGCATGGGGATCCGCAAGCAGCGCGGCTCCAACGCGGTCGCGGTGGCGGCCGGCGTCCGCGAGGCGATGGCGGAGATCTCGAAGGCGCTGCCGGAGGGGATGAAGCTCGGCGTCAACTTCGACTCGACGAAGTTCATCGAGGAGTCGGTCCACGAGATCCAGTACGAGCTCGTCCTCTCGGTACTGCTGACGGCGCTGGTCTGCTGGCTCTTCCTGGGCTCGGTTTCCAGCACATTGAACGTCGTGCTGGCGATCCCGATGTCGCTGCTCGGCACCGTCGCCCTGATCTACTTCCTC
>DATBIJ010000182.1:0-5835 GCA_036557025.1 Thermoanaerobaculia bacterium
TGAACTACTTCTTCCTGGCCGCAGCCTTCTTCGCGTTTCATCTGCTGCTGGCGTATCTCGTCGACCACATCGACATCCACGCGGCGTTCGGGATCTCCGCCGCGGTCTCGATCTTCCTGGTCGTCAGCTACCTGCGGCTCGTCGTCGGGCTGCGATTTGCGGCGGTCGAGGCGGCGGGAGCCCAGCTGCTGTATCTGGTGCTCTTCTCCTATGCCTTCTTCTTCCGGGGCTTCACGGGCCTCGCCGTGACGATCGGCGCGATCCTGACGCTCTTCGTCGCGATGCAGCTCACCGGCCGCATCCGCTGGGGCGGCGGCGTTCCGCGGCCGGCGCAGTTCGCGAGCGGCGTGGGCTGCTGAGTGAACTCCTCTCACCCCAACCCTCTCCCCCGCAAGCGGGGGAGAGGGAAAGGGGACGGCACCCAGCTTGCGTCCCTTCTCCCTCGTGTTCGATCTGCTCGGCTCTTCGACCCACGGGGCGGCATCCGCGGCGCGGTTCGTGCCCCACAGCCGCAGCCTGACGACCCTGCGGGCCGCCGCGCGATCCTGCGAGGGCTGCGACCTCTACAAGTACGCCACGCAGACCGTCTTTGGGGAGGGCACACGCGGGGCGGCGCTGCTGCTCATCGGCGAACAGCCCGGCGATCAGGAGGATCTCCGGGGCCGGCCGTTCGTCGGACCCGCCGGTGAGGTGCTCGATCGGGCGCTCGAAGCGGCCGGCGTCTCTCGGGGCGAAGCCTACGTCACCAACGTCGTCAAGCACTTCAAGTTCGAGGAGCGCGGCAAGCGGCGGATCCACAAGAAGCCCGGCACCGTCGAGATCCAGGCCTGCATGCCCTGGCTCGAGGCGGAAGTCGAGGCGGTCGAGCCGCAGGTGCTGGTCTGTCTCGGCGCGACGGCCGCGCAGGCGGTGCTCGGGCGCAACTTCCGGCTGATGGCGAACCGCGGGCGGATCGTACGACCCGCGAGCGGCCCCCCCGCGATCGCGACCGTGCACCCCTCCGCCGTCCTGCGCGCGCCCGACGCATCGGCTCGGGAAAAGCTCTACATGCTGATCGTCGACGATCTGCGGGCGGCGGCGAAGCTCTCGAGGATCGCGAGCGGATCGCCCGCAACGACGCGGGCTCCTGTCAGAGGTTAGCCGACGACCGCTCCAGCCGGCGCTCGCGCTCGCGGTCTCTCTCATCCGCGCGCAGCAGCAGGTGCGCCAGCTCGACGACGCCCTCCGAGCGGGCGGCGGCGGTGACCAGGTGCGAGCGCTCGATCACCGACTGCAAGGCGTTGGCGACCGCCACCGACAGCTCGCAGTCCCGCAGGAACGCGAGGTCGTTCTCCGCGTCGCCGACGCCGACCGCGTCGTGGAAGGAGAGGCCGAGCTCCTCGAGCGCCGCGGCCACGCCCGAGTGCTTGTTCACGCCGGGGGGCAGCACCATGACCGCTCCCTTGTTGAAGATGATTTGAAGCTCGAGGCCAAGCCGGCGGATGGTTTCCAATACGGCCGATTCGTTGGGGACGCGGGTCGCGACGATCACGCGCCCGGCCTCCAGGGGGGACACGCCGCGACGGCGGAGAACCTCGACGAACGCGGGCGGAGGCCTCTCGCCGAGGACCGTTTCGGAGCCGTCCTCGGGACGGTACAGGACACCGCCGTTTTCGATGACGACCCGATCGAACAGGTCCAGGCGTCCGAAGACCTTGCGCAGGTCGGGGAGGATGCGGCCCGTGACCATGACGAGCTTCCAGCCGGCGTGTTTGAGCTCCTGGAGAGCGGTGAGAGCGGGAGCCGACACGAAGCCCTCGGAGGCCAACGTTCCGTCGTAGTCGCAGCAGAAGACCTTGTATCGCAGGAACACCTCCGGCCCTCACGCATTTGGGGAGCAAGCACCGCGCCAGCCGGCGGCCGCCGGAGTATGTTCTCCAGCCGGGGAGGCCCCATGACCGCTCTGCTCCTGCCGCTCTTGCTGTTGCTGACCACCACCCCTTCGGCCGGCGCCGCCCTCCCGGCCGGTGTGATCCCGGCCGCGCGGCCCGCCGACCCGGAGGCCTTCGGCCGGTACTGGTATGCGGGGAAGGCCGAGCTGACGCGCTATGCGCTGGAGCAGGCCCGCTACGGGGAGATGCACCAGGGCGAGTCCGTCCTGGTCTTCGTCACGGAGCCCTTCTGGCCCGACAAACAGGTCAAGCTCGAGCGCGGCGACCCCGCCCGCGCAGCGACCGTCTTGAAGCTCAACTTCACGCGGAAGTTCTTCACGGGGATCTACCCCTACTCGCTGATGACCTCGACCTTCACGCAGATCTCGGGCACCGCGCCGCACACGCTGAAGGTCACGACGAGCGCGCAGGAGTGGTGTGGCCACACCTTCACCCAGCTCAACTACCGCGAGCGCGAGCGGGCCTGGCGCGGACTGCTGCGGTCGTACTTCGAGAACGAGGGGGATCGAGAGTTCACGATCCCCGATGCCTGGCTCGAGGACGAGATCTGGAACCGCATCCGCATCGCGCCGGCGAGTCTCCCCGTCGGATCGATCCGCGTCGTGCCGGGGCTTCAGTTCGCGCGCATGGGCCACCGCTTCTCCGCAGCGGAGCCCGCGGAGGCGAGCCTCTCCGACGCCGCCGGCGGCGAGCGCGTCTACACCTTGCGCTATCCCGAGTTCGGGCGCACGCTGACGATCCGCTTCCAGAGCGTCGCGCCGTACAAGATCACATCCTGGGAGGAGACCCAGCCCGGGCGCGGCGCCTCGCCGCCGCTCACCACGAAGGCCGTCCGTACCAACGAGCTCTACATCGATTACTGGCGCCACAACGGCGTCGACGACGCGCCGTATCGCAAGCAGCTCGGGCTGACGGAGTGGTAGAGGCTAGTGCGTTCCCTTGGCCTCGGTCCCGTGCACACGCACGGCGAAGCCGCACAGCGTGCTGGGGCACACCAGAGCGAGCCGGCGGCGGTCCAGAGAGGCCGTGCACCGCGGGCAGCGTCCGTCGACTTCGACACAGAGCAGCTCGGCGTGATCGGGCGGCTCCCACCAGTTCTTCCTGCGGAAGCCATCGATCATTTCGTCGATCGGATCGATGTTCATCGGGGCTCCGTCCTGCCGAAAGGGTTTGGGACTCGTCATGTGGCGGACGCAAAATCGACGCCGGGAAGCGGTCGGCCACAACCCTTGCTTCGAGAAACACTTAGCGCGCTCGCCCACTCGTCCTCCTGACGATCCTTGGCGCACTAACCGACCGCCGGAGCCAATCCTTGACGCATCGCCGGCTCAGCGCAGGCACCCTTTACAACCTCGTGATACGCTTCACCCCGTTCTCGGTTCGCTCGCCTTCCGCCAGATCCGTTCTGACGAAATCCCGAACGAAACGTCACGAGAATGCGTTCGACCGCGCCGGCGGCCGGGCGATCAATTTCACCGGCACGCATTTTTAGGATGGATCGAATGAAGCTCTATGTCGGCAATCTTCCCTACAGCATCTCGGACGACCAGCTGAGCGACATGTTCGCCCGGTTCGGCGCCCCCGACTCCGCCCGCGTGGTCACCGACCGCGACACCGGGCAGTCCAAGGGGTTCGGGTTCGTCGAGTACTCCAACGACGAGACGGCCCGTCAGGCGATGACCCTGAACGGTACCGATTTCGGCGGACGCGCGATCAAGGTCAACGAGGCGCGCCCGAAGAACGACGGTGGCGGCCGCGGCGGACGTTACTGATCGATTCGCGACGCGGATTCACGAGGCGGGGAGCTTCCCCGCCTCTTTCTTTTTTCGAGACGAAATTGGGAAGGATCCCATGACGATCTTCCAGGCAGAGGCCGAGGCCAGGTTCCGCTGGGGCGGGATTCTGGCGCGGGGCTTCGCGCGTCACTCCGCCAATCTCCGACTCCCCTTCGAAGTCGGCATCAAGCGGTTCGGGAGGATCATCATCCGAGGGCGGGGAACTTCCTGGGAGTCCGCCTTCCGCAGCGCCGCGGATCAGACCAACGCGGACGGCTCGAACAAGGCGCACGACTAGGCGAGCGCCCGCTCCAGCACGTTCACGATCCGCTCCCCACATTCGCTGGTCGGATCGAGCCCCGGGTCGTAGATCGTGACCTGCAGGCCGATCGCCTTCGGGTGACGCGCGAGCGGCGACAGTAGCTCCGCCAGCTCCTCCAGTGACAGACCGCCGGGATCCGGCGAGTCCACCGCCCACATCCGCTTCGAGTCGATCACGTCTGCGTCCAGGTGAATCCAGAATCCCGGCAGCTCCGGGCGCGCGATGCGCTCGAGCGCCTGTCGCGCCGCCGCCGCGGGATCCTTCCGCACCGCCTCGTACTTCAGATCCAGGATCCCTTCCTCGCGCAGGACCTCGCCCGGCTCCCAGTTCGACTCGGCGCCGTAGCGGCGGCCCAGCACCGCGACGTCGGCGCCGCGGACGAGCGGCGCGCCGGCGGGCTGTCGCAGGTGCGCCAGCGGGGAGGTCCCGCGGCCCAGCGCGAGCGCCAGATCCATCCCCGCCGCCCCTCCGGTCGTCGAGACGGCGAGATGGTTGATGTCCGCGTGGCCGTCGATGTACGCGAGCCCGACACGCTCGTATCGCCCGAGCCCCAGCAACGCACCCAGCAGCACGCTGCAGTCGCCGCCCAGAAGGAGCAGGAAGTCGCCCGACTCCACGGCCGCCGCGACCCGCGCGGCCAGCAGGCGGGAGTACTCGACGATCTCCAATTCGTTGCGGATCTTGCCGGGCGGCCACTCCAGGTCGCGGTACGCCGGGGCCGGCACGTCGCCCAGACCGCGCGCCCCGAGACGATCGATCACGCCCAGCCGCCGATAGACGTCCACCGCTTCGTTCGCATGCCGCGGCAGGCCCGTGTCCTCGTAGGTCCCGAGTCCGAGGTTCGTGCGGGCTCCCAGGATCGAGATCTGTCGCGTCGAGACGGCTCGTGTCGTCATGAAGCGATGAACACGAGAGCGGGGCGGAAGGTTGCGAGTTCACGACAATAGAGATGCGTGAGCCTCGCTTCGCCGCCCGTCGGCGGCTCGGGAGGTAGACTTTGCGCATGGCCACGCCGGCCGAGCTGGACGCTCGGTTCACCGAGCTCGAGGCGATCGTCGAGAAGCTGCCCGAGGGGTCTCACGCCGAGATCGCGCAGGGGCTCTTCCTGATGTCGCCGAGCCCGGCACAAAAGCATCAGATCACCAAGCTCGAGCTCTGCCGCCTGCTGGCGGACGTCGCGTCGCGGACCGGTGGCTGGCGCTTCCTGTCGGAGGTCGAGATCCGATCGGCCGCTCACCGGTCCCGGCTCATCCCGGACGTCTCGGCATGGAAGGCTGCCGACTCTCCCGACATCGAGGAGAATCCGATCGAGTCGCGCCCCCCGTTCTGGGTCGCGGAAGTTCTCTCGCCGACGACCGAGCCCTACGACCGCGGCGTCAAGGCTGCCGCTTATGCGGCCATCGGCGTCGCCTGGATGTGGCTCGTCGACCCGAAGAAGCGGACCGTCGAAGTGTTCGAGAACGCCGCGGGGGCCATGACTCCCCGCGCAGAGCTCTCGGCCTTCGATCCCCTCGATGCTCCGCCCTTCGGAGATCTGGTGGCCGGGGTCGCGCGGCTGTTTCCGTACTAGCCACCTCGAAGCGCCGAAACCTCGACTTCATCGGCGCCTTCGGCGGCTCGATCATCATCCGGTCGAACTTGTCCGACCCCTGAGGATATCGTCTCCCCATGTGCCGCAACATCCGTACCCTTGCCAACTTCGCGCCGCCCGCGACGGCGAACGAGATCCGGGCGTCGTCTCTTCAGTTCGTCCGCAAGATCTGCGGCGCCAACAAGCCGTCGAAGGCCAACGAGGCGCTCTTCCAGC
>DATBIJ010000183.1:0-12344 GCA_036557025.1 Thermoanaerobaculia bacterium
CCGATCTGACGGGCAGTAGCGCGGCCCGATGCCCTCGATTCGCCCGGCGTAGATCGGGCTTCGGTGGAGGTTCTCGCGGATCAGCGCGTGGACGCGCTCGTTGGTCGCCGTGGACCAGCAGAGCGCCTGCCGGATCGAGAGCGTCCCGGAGCGAAACGAGAAAGGCACCGGAGGCTCGTCGCCGGGCTCCTCGCGGCAACGCGCGTACTCGATCGAGTCTTTGTGGAGCCGCGGCGGCGTGCCGGTCTTGAACCGTCCCAGCCGCAGGCCCAGTCGCGCCAGCGCCGCGGAGAGTCCGACCGCCGCCGCCTCGCCGAAGCGGCCGCCCGGTGTGGAGGCCTCGCCGGTGTGCATGAGGCCACGCAGGAACGTCCCCGTCGTGACGACGACCGCACGCGCCGCGACGCGTCGGGAATCCGCGAGCACCACGCCGGCGACGCGGCCGCCCTCCACGAGGAACTCCTCCGCCATCCCCTCGATCAACGTCAGCCCCGCGGTCGCGCGCAGCGCCTCGCCCGCCGTGCGCGCATAGAGGGCGCGGTCGCACTGGGCCCTCGGGCCCCAGACCGCAGGGCCGCGCGAGCGGTTGAGAACCTTGAACTGGATCCCGGCCGAGTCGGCGAGCGTCCCCATCAACCCGCCCAGCGCGTCGATCTCGCGCACGAGCTGCCCCTTGGCGAGCCCGCCGATCGCGGGGTTGCAGGACATTCGCCCGATCGCCGCGAGATCCGCCGTCAGCAGCGCCGTCGACGCGCCGAGCGTCGCGGCCGCGTGCGCGGCCTCGATCCCGGCGTGCCCGCCGCCGATGACGAGGACGTCGTCGATCATCAGAGGAATTGTAAGGAGCCGCGCACGCCGGGGCTATTTCCCGATGCAGAAGCCCGCGAAGACCCGCTGCAGGATCTCCTCGCTCGTCGTTTCGCCCGCCAGCTCCGCGAGGGCCTCGAGCGCCCCGTCGAGATGCGTCGCGGCGTATTCGGGGGAATCGCCGCGGTCGAGCGACGCCTGGGCCGCCTCGGTCTCGGCGAGCGCCCGCGCGACCGCGTCCTTCTGGCGCAGGTTCGCGAGCATCGCGCTCGTGGAGGCGAGCGAGAGCCCCGATGCCAGCCGCGTTCCGAGAAGCGCGTGGAGGCGCTCGCCGGCCTCCGGCGCGAGGCCGCAAAGCGCGGTGGCTCCCTCGGGCAGCCTGGCCTCCGGCGCGCGATCGGCCTTGTTTGCGATCAGGATCACGGGCTTCCCGGCGGCCGCGGCGACCGCGGCGATGTCCTCCGCGTCCAGGCCCCGGCCCGCCTCGAAGACGTAGAGGATCGCGTCGGCGCGCGAGAGCTCCCGCCGCGCGCGCTCGACGCCGATTGTTTCGATGGGGTCCGCGCCCTCGCGCAGGCCGGCCGTGTCGACGAGATCGACGGGGACGCCGCCGATGTCCAGGGGGACCTCCAGCAGATCGCGCGTCGTCCCCGGGATCTCCGTGACGATCGCGCGCTCGCTTCCCGCCAGCGCGTTGAAGAGCGTGGATTTCCCCGCGTTGGGGCGCCCCAGGATCGCGACGCGGCAGCCCGCGGAAAGCAAACGACCCGCGTCGGCGGTGGCGAGAAGCCCTCCGAGCGCGCCGCGCGCGCGGGAGATGCTCTCGCGCGCGGGCGGGGGGAGACGCTCGCCGACGTCCTCGGCGAAATCGATCGTCGCGGCCAGCTGCGCGGCCGCGTCGGCCAGGAGATCGCGGATCTCGCGCAAGCCCTGCGAAAGGCCTCCCTCCAGGCGCGCCAGCGAGGCCTTCGCCGCCGCTTCCGTGCGCGCCTCGATGAGGTCGCGCACGGCCTCCGCTTCGAGAAGGTCCATGCGGCCCGAGAGAAAGGCCCGCTCGGTGAACTCGCCGGGTCGCGCGGGCCGCGCGCCCGCGGCGCAGAGCGCCGCGAGCAGGCGCCGCACCACGACGGGCCCGCCGTGCACGCTGATCTCGACGCAGTCCTCGCCGGTGTAGGAGGCCGGCGCGCGGAAGACCGTCACGATCCCGCGGTCGATGATCTCGCCGGCGGCGTCGCACAGCCGCGCGAGCGTCGCCTCCCGCGGCGCGGGGTCCTCGCCGAAATCCGGCGCGACCGCCCGCAGGATCGCGCGCGCCCCGGGGCCGGAGAGGCGCACGAGCGCGAGCGCGGAGCGGCCCGGCGGCGTGGCCGGGGCCGCGATCACATCGAGCGTGGAGGAGAGGCGCGGACGCATCGCGGGGCGCTCCGGGGGAGCGCCCGCTATTTCAGCCGGACCGCGACCCTCTTGAGATAGCCGTCGCCTTCGCTTTCGGTCATGACGTCGGCGGACTCGGCCAGGGCGAGGTGAACGAGCCGGCGCTCGCGTGGCGCGAGCGGCGGCAGCAGCTGCGACCGCCGCGTGCGGCGGACTTCCTCCGCCGTGCGCTGGGCGAGCTCCTCGAGGGATTCCCTCTGGTGAGCGCGGAAGCCGTCGGCGTCGACGCGCGGGTGGACGGGGCGGCCCAGGCGCTTCGCGGCGATGCGGCCGACGAGGACCTCGAGGCCGTTGATCCCCTCCCCCTTGTTGCTCAGCAGCGGGTCGACGTCGTCGCCGATCAGCTCGAAGAGCATCTCGTTGGGCGAATTCTGGCGGCGCACCTCGAGCAGGAACCCCGCCGCCGTGAGCAGCTCGTTCAGCGTCGACTCCGCGACGGTCCAGGCCTCCTCGTCGAGCGCGGGCTCCTCTTTCTCCTTGCGATCCTCGTCGACGCGGACGGGCCGGCGCGCCGGCATCTCCTCCGTCACCGCGGCCTCATCGACCGCCTCCACGGCACGCGCCGGTGCCGCGGCCGCCTCCGCGCCCTCCACCTCGATCTCGACGACGCGCCCTCCCCAGAAGGACTTCTCGTCGCGAACGACACGGTAGGAGATCTCCGCGGCCGGACGACCCAGCGACTCCGCCGCCCGATCCTTCGCGTCCTCTTCGCTCTTGCCCTCGAACCTCATCCTCGGCCTCCCCGCCGGGTCGCCCCGGCGTTAGAAATCACGCTCGCGCCGGCTTCACGCGCGCCGGCTTTCCGCTTCGCCCGGGCTTGCCGGCCGGCTTCTCGGGCTCGTCGTCCTTCACGATCTTGTTGATCACGAGCTGCTGGAAGATCGTCAGGACGTTGGAGAAGAACCAGTAGAGCACCAGCCCGGACGGCGCGTCCTTCATGAAGAAGCCCATCAGGAAGGGCATCATCAGGAAGATCCGCTTCTGGACCGGGTCCATCGTCGACGGCGTCATCCGCTGCTGGATGAACATCGTCACGACCATCAGGATCACGAGGATGTAGGTGCGGTCCACGCCGGCGAGGTCCCGGATGTACAGGAACGGCGCGTGCCGCAAATCGATGGAGTTCGCGAGGACGTAGTAGAACGCGAAGAGGATGGGCATCTGCAGGACGATCGGGAGACACCCGCTCATCGGGTTGTATCCCTCCGTCTGGTAGAGGGCCATCATTTCCTGGTTCATCTTGGCGCGCTGTGCCGCGTCGCTGCGCGCCTTCTTGTATTTCTCCTGAATCGCCTTCATCTTCGGCGCGAGCTTCTGCATCTTCTTCATCGACTTGTAGCTCTTGTGCGTGAGCGGGAAGAGCAGCAGCCGGATGAGGAAGGTGACGATGAGAATCGCGACCCCGTAGTTGCCCACGAACGCGTGCGTGCGCTGGAGCAGCCAGAGCAGCGGGCGCGCGATGACGCCGAACCAGCCGAAGTTGACGGTTCGCTCCAGACCGACGCCGACCGACTCCAGGATCCCGACGTCCTTGGGCCCGAAATAGGCGCGGCCCGCGAAGCGATCCTTCGCGGCGAGCGCCACCTCGATCGAGAACTGCTTGTTCTTCGCCGCCTTGTCGTCGGCGGGCGCCTCCGGGAGGGGAAAGCTCACCGGGCGAACCGTCGCCGACGTCGGTGCCGGCGGGATCAGCACCGCGAGAAAGTAATTGTCCTCCACGCCGGCGAACCCCGGCGAGGGCACCGTCCACGTGCGCGGCTCCTTCAGCTTGTCGGCGCGGACCGTCTCCCGGCCGACCGAGGGACCGCCCATCACCGCCGTCGTCGGGGCCACGTAGACGCTCGTGCGCTCCTTGGGCGAGGGATTGCGAAGGCCGGGCCCCACCAGGATCGCGTAGTCGCGGCCCGGCACCGAGACCTTCACGTCGATTCCATAGCCGCTCGACAGCGTGAAGGTCTTCTCGATCGAGCGCACGCCGTCGGAGAAGCGGTAGGTGACGGAACGGTCCCCGTCTTCGACGGCGTAGAGCGCGGTCGCGGCGGCGCGGGTGTCTTCCGCGCGCGCGAAATCCAGCGCGAAGGGTCGCCGCGTGGTGTCGGGGGCGGCCCGCACGAGCTCCAGCGGCTTGCCCTCGTCGTCGGTGTAGTTCTTGAGGATCAGCGAGGTCAGCACGGCGCCGCGGTTGGAGAAGGTCGCCTTCAGGAGCGCCGTCTCGTGCACGCTCGTCTGCTCCTGCGTCCCCGCGACGGGCTCGTAGGCAGGCGCCTCGGGCGCCGCGGAGGCCGCCCCCGCCGGTCCGCCGGGACCGGGCGTGACCGGCGTTGCCGCAACGGGTGTCGTCGCCGTCGTGCCGGGCACGGGCACGGGGCGCTTGGGCTTGGGGACCACGAGCTCCCACAGCAGCAGCACCGCCACCGACAGGACCGCCGCGAGGAGCAGGCGTTTCTCCATGACTTACGGCACCGGATCGAAGCCACCCTTGTGAAAGGGGTGGCATCGCGAGAGGCGCCGCAGCGCGAGATACGAGCCGCGGGGGAATCCGTGGCGTTCGATCGCCTCGCGGGCGTAGACCGAGCAGGTCGGCTCGAAGCGGCAGGCGGAGGGGAGCAGCGGAGAGATCACGGTCTTGTAGGCCCGAAGCAGCCAGACGGCGATCGTGCGGGCGGCGCTCACGGGCGCAGGTTCGAGAGCGCCCGCGCGAGGGTCTTCTTGTAGTCCTCGAGCAGCTCGGGGAAGCTCGCGCCCGCCCCCGACGGCCGCGCGTTGACGACCATCGAGACCGGTCGCGGAATCAGCGCGCGGTGGCGCCGGAAAATCTCGCGCAGGCGACGCCGGATGCGGTTGCGGGTCGGGGAGTTTCCGACGCGGCGCGGGACCGATAGGCCCAGTCGCGTCGCGCCAGCGGCGGGAAGCACGAAAACCTGGAGATGGCGGCCGGAGGCCCGCACGCCCGACGCGTAGCACTCTTCGAATTCCCTTCGCTTGCGAAGGCGGTCGTCTCGGGAGAAGGTTTCCCGGACGCCCCGGCCTGGAGTCACACCGAGAGCTTCTTGCGCCCCTTGCGCCGACGGGCCGAGATCACGGCCCGCCCGGCCCGCGTCCGCATCCGCCCGAGAAACCCGTGCGTGCGCTTGCGCCGGCGGTTGTTCGGCTGGTAGGTCCTCTTCATAAAGAGCGGGAATGCTAGGGTGGGGGCCGGGCGAAGTCAAGCAAAGCCGGGGACTCGCCCACCCCCCGACCGGCGAACATCCCTTGACTCCCAGGGGGCATCCCGGGCGTATACTTCCGCCCCCACTCTCCGGCCGGGCTTTCCACAACTGTGGAAATTCCTGCGGAAAAACGGGTTGTAGCCGATGAGCGAGATCTGGGGCTCCATCCTCAAAAGCCTGGAGGGCAAGCTCGATCCCAAGGAGCTCCGAACCTGGTTCGGGCCCACCCGCCAGCTCTCTTTCGACGCCGCCGGGGCCGGCCCGGCGCTGACGGTGGCCGTCCCCAACCGCGTGTTCGCCGACTGGATCGAGAGCCAGCACGGGGCCCTGCTGACGGCCGAGGCGGAATCGCTGGGGTTCCCGGGCCTGACCTTCCAGTTCGAGCCGGTCGTCGATTCCGCGACGGCGGCTCCCCCGCCGCATCCCGGGACCATCCCGCCCGCGTCCACCGGCGTGGTCGTCAACCCGCGGTTCACCTTCGACAACTTCGTCGTCGGCTCTTCCAACCAGTTTGCGCACGCCGCCGCGCGCGCGGTCGGCGAGACGCCCTCGCGCTCTTACAACCCGCTGTTTCTCTACGGCGGCGTCGGCCTGGGAAAGACGCACCTGATGCACGCGATCGCGCAGGAGGTGTTGAAACGCAATCCCGGCGCGCGCGTTCTCTACCTCTCCGCCGAGCGCTTCTTGAACGAGCTGATCAACGCCCTGCGCTTCGAGAAGATGCACGAGTTCAAGCGCCGCTACCGCGAGCTCGACGTGCTGCTGATGGACGACGTGCAGTTCATCGCCGGAAAGGACTCCACGCAGGAAGAGTTCTTCCACACCTTCAACGCGCTTCACGACGCGCAGAAGCAGATCGTGGTGACCTCCGACGCGCTGCCCAAGGAGATTCCCACGCTCGAGGAGCGGCTGCGCTCGCGATTCGAGTGGGGGCTCATCGCCGACATCCAGCCGCCCGATCTCGAAATGAAAGTCGCGATCCTTCGCAAGAAGGCCGCGGCCGAGAAGATCGAGATCCCCAACGACGTCGCGCTCTACATCGCCGGTACGGTGAAGTCGAACATCCGCGAGCTCGAGGGCCGCTTGAACCGCGTCCTGGCGTTCTCCTCCCTGACGGGCCGCCCGCTCTCCGTCGAGCTGGCCAAAGAGACCCTCAAGGACATCGCCGCGACCGAGGAGACCCGGGCCACGCCATCCGACATCCTGAAGGTCGTCGCGGCCCATTACGGCTTGCGTGTCAGCGATTTGAAGCAGAAATCCAACGCCAAGGCGATCGCCTTCCCGCGCCAGGTGGCGATGTTTCTGTGCCGGCGTCTGACCCCCCTGTCCTACCCCGAAATCGGGCGGCTCTTTTCCGACAAACACCACTCGACGGTCATGCACTCGGTCGAAAAAATCGAGCAGCTCACCGAGGATGACGCGGATTTCCGCAAGCTCATCGAGGGCTTCCTCCAGCCCTGGCGCTGACGCTTCGAGCCTCCCCGGAAGATTTCCGCCGGTCGCTTTTCCGCACCGCATCGAGCTTCTCGCGCAACCTCGCCGTCTGTGGAGAGCGCGCTTGTCGCTCCACAGGCTCGACATGCAGAATAGCCCCGTTTTTATTGGCTTTTTTCGCTGTCCGCGCCGGCTTCCGAAACACTATTTTTACGACTAAGTGTGATAGAGTTTTTCACTTCAAGAGGTGGTGGGAGTCCCATGGAAGTGACGGTGAAGCGCGGCGATTTCCTGAACGAGTTGACGCTCCTTCAGGGGGTCGTGGAGCGCAAGAACACGATCCCGATCCTCTCCAACATCCTGCTCAAGGCCGTCGACGGGCACCTGGCCTTCACTTCGACCGACCTGGATTTGACGCTGCTCTCGGAGGCCCCGGCCAAGGTCTCCAAGCCGGGGTCGGTGACGGTTCCCGCGCGGAAGCTTTTCGACCTGATCCGCAACCTCCCGGAAGCGGACGTCAAGCTCAAGCTACACGATAATCACTACTTAGGCGTCGTTTGCGAGCGCTCGAGCTTCCGCCTCGTGGCGCAGCCCGCCGAGGACTTCCCGACAGTCCCCAAAGTCGAGGGCAAGAGCGAGGTCACCTTTCCCCTGGATCTCTGGAAGAAGCTGACCCGTAAGGTTTTATACGCCGTCTCGGCCGAGGAGACCCGCTTTCAGCTCATGGGAGCCCTGCTCAAGGAGAAGGGCTCCGACTACGAGCTGGTCGCCACGGACGGACATCGCCTGTCGTTGATCGATTTTCCGCGCGGCAAGGCCAAGGGAGGCTTTCCCGCGGTGCTCATCCCCAAGAAGGCGCTCGCCGAGATCCTGAAGATGGACGGCGGCGAGGAGGGCACGCTCTCGGTCCGGCACTCCGAGAACCACCTGCTCTTCACCGTCGGCGCGCGCCAGCTCGTCGCGCGTCTGCTCGACGTGAACTTCCCCGACTACGAGAAGGTGCTCTCCAAGGGGAACGACAAGGTCGCGCTCGCCGCGCGCTCCGATCTGCAGGCCGCGATCCGGCGCGTCGCGCTGTTTTCTTCGGAGCGCTCGCGCGGCGTGAAGCTCTCCTTCGAGAAGAACCTGCTGACGATCGCGTCCGCGAGCCAGGAGCTGGGCGAAGGCACCGAGACGATCGATGTCGCGTACGACAGCGAGGCGCTCTCGATCGGGTTGAACGCGCAATACCTCCTCGACTTCCTCGAGGAGGCGGAGACCGAGCGCGTGCGGCTGGAGCTCAAGGACGAAAACACCCAGTGCATCTGCCGGCCCGAAGGCGACATCGAGGGAACCTCCCGGTATCTCTACGTCGTCATGCCGATGCGCCTCTGAACGGATCGCCGTTGCGCCTGACCCAGATCACCCCGCAGAACTTTCGCAACCTCTTCCCGGAGCCCGTTTCCCTCGGAAGCGGAACGACGGTCGTCGCGGGCGAGAACGCGCAGGGCAAGTCGAACCTGCTCGAGGCCGTCGCGCTGCTCTGCGGGCAGCGCTCCTTCCGCGGCGCGGTGCCGGCGGAGATCTCGTCGGTCGGAGAACACTTCGCGATCGACGGCGAGGCGCGCCGCGGCTTCGAAACCGAGCGCTTCCATCTGACCTGGCGCAAAGGGGAGGGACGCGCGTTCTTCCGCGCCGGCAAGGCGATCACGTACCGGGAGGCCTCCGCGAGCCTGCCGGCGGTCTTCCTGGCGCCGGAGCACCGGCAGATCTTCGACGGCGGGCCCGCGGCGCGGCGCCGCTTCCTGGACCGCCTCGTGCTCGGGGCGCGCCCCGCGGCGGGGGCGGATCTCGCGCGCTTCGAGCGAGCCCTCTCCGAGCGCAACGCGCTGCTCGCGCGCTGCCGGGACGGGCGCGACGGGCGACGCCCGGCCGCCGGGGAGCTGGAGGCCTGGAGCGACGAGCTGGCGGCCGCCGGATCGGCGGTCCGCCGCCACCGCGTGGCGGTGCTGGAGCAGTGGCGGCCGCTCTTCCAGGAGCTGTGCGAAGACGCCGGGCCCGAGTACGCCGGGATCGAGGTGCGCTACGAGGCGGGCGACGAGGGGGAGGCGGACCTGCGCGCCGCGCTCGGGCGGCTGCTGGCGATCGAGCGCCGCCGCGGCCACACGCTGGCCGGCCCGCACCGCGATGAGCTGCTCTTCCAACGGGAAGGGCGCGCCCTTTCCTCGTGCGCCTCGACCGGCGAGCTGCACCGCACGCTCTCGCTGCTGCGGCTCTCGGAATGGCACGCGGTGGAGCGCGCGACCGGCGAGGCTCCCCTCTTCGGCGCCGACGATTTCGACGCGGGTCTCTCCCCTGCCTGGGTCGAGAGCCTGCTCGCGAGCCTCCCCAAGGGGGCTCCCGTTCTGCTGACGACGGCCACGGAGGCTTCGCGCTGGCGCCGCCGTGCCGACAATGTCCTGGAGATGCGCGCCGGGCGGGCCCACGAGCTGCCCCGCGCCGTGACCGAGGGGATCGCGAGCTCCCGATGAGCACGACGGCCTACACCACCGACTCGATCAAGCTGCTGAAGGGCCTGGAGGCCGTCCGCAAGCGGCCCGGGATGTACATCGGCGACACCGACGACATCTCCGGCCTGCACCACATGGTCTTCGAGCTCGTCGACAACTCGATCGACGAGGCCCAGGTCGGCTATTGCGACCACGTCTCCGTGACGATCCATCCCGACAACGCCGTGACGGTCGAGGACAACGGCCGCGGCATCCCGGTCGGGCTCCACAAGGAGCACAAGCGCGAGACGCTCGAGATCATCATGACGGACCTCCACTCGGGCGGGAAGTTCGACGACAACTCCTACAAGGTCTCCGGCGGCCTGCACGGCGTCGGCGTCTCCGTCGTCAACGCGCTGTCGAAACGGCTCGAGGTCGAGGTCCGCCGCGAAGGGAAGGTCTGGCAGCAGACCTACGAGAAGGGCCGTCCCGCCGCGCCGATCAAGGCGGTCGGGACCTCCAAGAAGAGCGGGACCAAGATCACCTTCTGGCCGGACCCCGAGATCTTCTCGGTCAAGGAATTCCATTTCGACAGCCTCTCCCAGCGGCTGCGGGAGCTGTCGTTCCTGAATCCCGGCGTCGCGATCTCGATTCGCGACGAGCGCTCGGACAAGAAGCACGACTTCGCCTACGAGGGCGGCATCAAGTCCTTCGTCGAGCACCTGAACAAGGCGAAGCAGCCGATCCACGACAAGGTCATCTACTTCCAGGAGATCAAGAACGGCACGGGCGATCCCAAGCGCGACGCCGACAAGGAGCGAGTCGAGGTCGCGCTCCAGTGGAACGAGGGGTACGCCGAGACGCTCTTCACGTTCACCAACACGATCAACAACCGCGACGGCGGCACACACCTGGAGGGCTTCAAGACGGCGCTGACCCGCGCGATCCAGAAATACGCGGACGCAAACAACCTCACCAAGAGCCTCAAAGAGACGAACCTCTCCGGCGACGACGCCCGCGAGGGACTGACCGCGGTGGTCTCGGTCAAGGTCCGCGACCCCAAGTTCTCCTCGCAGACCAAGGACAAGCTGGTCTCCTCCGAGGTCAAGACGTGGGTCCAGCAGGTCGTCTACGAGAAGCTCGGCTCCTATCTCGAGGAGAACCCGCGGGTCGCCAAGCGCATCGTCGAGAAGATCGTCGAGTCCGCGAGGGCCCGCGAAGCGGCCCGCAAGGCGCGAGAGCTGGTGCGGCGAAAGGGCGCCCTCGATTCGGGCTCGCTCCCCGGCAAGCTCGCGGACTGCCAGGAGAAGAACCCCGCCTTCTCGGAGCTCTTCATCGTCGAGGGCGACTCGGCCGGCGGCTCGGCCAAGCAGGGCCGCGACCGCCGCTCGCAGGCGATCCTGCCCCTGCGCGGCAAGATCCTGAACGTCGAGAAGGCGCGCCTGGACAAGATGCTCGGCTTTGCGGAGATCCGCGCGCTGATCACGGCGCTCGGCACCGGGATCGGGGAGGACTTCGACCCCGAGAAGATCCGGTACCACAAGATCGTGATCATGAGCGTCGACGCGCAGGAGCACGTCTTCGTGCGCGACGCCCGGGGCGTCCGGATGGTGAAGATCGGCGAATTCATCGACGCGGCGCTCGGCGGCCCCGCCGATCCCGCCCGGCCGGAGTACCGCAAGCGCTCCGACCGCGACCTCGGCGAAGTCCTTTGCTTCGGCCGCGGCGACAACGTCGTGCGGTTTCGCTCCATCCAGAGCGTGCTGCGGCACCCCCTGGACGAGAAACTCTTCGAGGTGCGGACGGCCTACGGGCGCTCGGTTCGGGTCACCGCGAGCCACAGCGTCTTCGTCTTCGAGGGGGGCGAGATCCGCCTGAAGCGCGGGGACGAGCTCCACGAAGGCGATTTCGTCGTGGCGCCCCGGAAGGTCCGGCTGCCGCAGACCGCGCCCGACCGGATCGACCTGATTCGCTCGCTGCACGGTGTTCCGGAAGCCTCGGCCCAGATCTGGCTGCGAGGTCCTGCGGTCGAAGAATGGCGTAAGGCCAGGGTTCTCGCCGAGCACGCCGGAAATGCCGATCTGACGGAACCCCGCGTGGAGGTCCCGGAGGCCGTGCGACTCGAAGTCGCCGCGCTGCGCCGTGTCAGCGGACTCTCGAACGACGAGGTCGCGGCGGCCGCCGGTGTGCGCCAACCCGTGTCCTTCTATGCCTGGGAGAAGGGCACGTCGCGGCCCCGGCTGTCCCTATGGACGCGGTATCTGAAAGCGATCGGCGCGGACGTTCCGACGGTTCTCTCGCGGGTCGAGATCGGGCCGAACCGGCTGAACCGAGCCTGGAGAGACCAGTACCAGGGCGGACCTCAGGCCAGCAATCGGGTCCGCCCGCGAGTCCGGCTTTCGGAGCTTTCCGATGCCGATCTCGACTGGTTCCACCTTCGCCAGGATCTGGAGCTCACGCCGGAGCACTACGGCCAAAAGGGCCTGGGGCGCGAGCTTCGCGTCACCCCCGATCTGATGACGCTGCTGGGCTTCTATCTCGCCGAGGGCTCCTGCTCCGACCGCAACGGCATCCGCCTTTCGATGGGCGCGTCCAACGAGCGCCTTCGCGACGAGATGGCCCGAGCGATCGAAGGCGTCTTCGGCATCGCACCGACATGGTCGAAGGCGGGCTCTCGAGCCGGCGAGCTCAAGCTCGTCCACCGGGTCGCGGCCCTGGCCTGGCAGCACGTCTTCGGCTTCCGCGCGGCGGATTCGACGACGAAGCGAATTCCGGACATCGTGTACGGTGTCCCCGAGCCGCTTCGTCTGGCCTTCCTGCGCGGTTACCTCCTCGGGGACGGTACCGCCTCCGGCGGAAACGTCGCATTCGGCACGTCGTCGCGGGAGATCGCGAGCGGCGTCGCATACCTGCTTTCTTCGCTCGGCGTCGTCGCGGGGATCACCTCGCGAGAGCCCGACGGCAAGGCGACCACGATCCGCGGCAAAGGGTG
>DATBIJ010000184.1:0-5459 GCA_036557025.1 Thermoanaerobaculia bacterium
AGACGGTGTCGTGCTTGAGCACCTCGCGGATCGCCTGTCCTTCCGAGTCGAGCTTGAAGAGCACGCCGTTGGGGACGCTGCGCAGCCCGTCTTCGAGGTCGTCCATGTCCGCCAGGGAGCCGTCGGGAAGGGGAAGCGACGTCAGCAGGATCGCCGTGTCCATCTTCGTCTTCTCGAAGACGTTGGGTTGCGTCATCGCGTAGGCGTACTTCAAATCGACGGCCTTGCCGTCCATCGTGAGCTTGCCCTTGGCGGTCCCCGCGGCGGAGGCCGCGGCGCCGACGGCGATCGCCGCGGACGCGAAAAGGAGCATTCCGAGAACCGGAGCAGGCAGACGCCGGGAGCGCTGTCTCATCGTGCCCTCCTCGATGAATTGTCGGGATATCGCTGCCGGAATTGTACCGGGGTCGACCCTGCATTCAGTACATTTCGACGGAATGTACGAACTGCAGGGTTGACCCCGGTTAGAGCGGCCAGAAGGCCTTTTGGATGGAGTGAACCCGATCCAGGGCGCTCGCGGCCGCCGGCAGCAGGGGAGCTTCGGAGGCGTCCGGGGCTTCTTCGCCGAGCAGGACGCGCACACAGGCCTCGGCGTCCAGAGAGATCGCCTCGAGGTTGTAGCCGCCTTCCAGGGCCAGCACGAGCCGCCCGCCGGCGAGCTCCTGCAGCCTCCGCGTCATCCGGGCGTAGCCCGCCGGAGAGACGCGCAGCTCGCCCAGCAGGTCGCCCTCGGCCGCGTCGAAGCCGCTGGAGACGAGCACCAGGTCGGGCTCGAAGGCGCGCGCCGCGGGGAGCAGGATCCGATCGAACGCGGCGAGGAACTCCGCATCGCCGCAGCCCGGGGACCAGGGCACGTTGATCGTGCGACCGCGCGCCGAGGCGCCGCCGACCTCCTCGATCGCTCCCGAGCCCGGGTAGAAGGGGTACTGATGCGTCGAGAAGTACAGCACGTCCGGGTCGTCCCAGAAGGATCCCTGCGTGCCGTTGCCGTGGTGGAGGTCCCAATCCACGATCAGGACGCGCCGAGCGCCCGCGCGACGCGCCGCCGCCGCGGCGACCGCGACGTTGTTGTAAAGACAGAACCCCATAGGCCGGTCGCGCTCGGCGTGGTGGCCCGGCGGCCGCACGATCGCGAACGCGTTCTCTTCGCGGCCGTCCAGCACGCGGCACGCGAGCTCGGCCACGCCGCCCGCGGCCAACGACGCCGTCTGCGCGGAGTCGCGGACCGTGTAGGTATCCGGATCGAGCTGGGTGAAGTCGCGGTGCGCGGTCGCCTCGACGGTCTCGATGAGCTCCTCCGTGTGAATCGCCGAGAGCTCTTCCCGCGTGGCCGGCCTCGCGGCGACTTCCCGGCAGCGCTCCCACAACCCCCGCGCCCGGAGTCGGTCGTGGATCGCCTGCGCGCGGCCCGGATGCTCCGGATGCGGGTACGGCGGACGGTGCCGCACGAACGCCGGATCGAAGAGGACGGCCGTCATCGCCGCGCGAGCAAGTCCTTGACGGCCGCCGGATCGCTCGCCGGCTTCTGGCACGCGAAGCCCTCGCAGACGTATGCGGCGGCGGGACCGTCTCCGCCGCGTCCCTGCGTCAGCTCCGCGAGCTCCGGCGGACCCGCGACGCTGGCGTGGGCATGCGCCAGCACGCGATCGGGGTTCGGGCTCTCGAAGACGGCGCGGCGCAGGGCCTCGAAGTCCTCGCGGCCGGGGATGCCGGAGAGAACGACCTCGACGGGCGGGTCGAGGCTGCGATCCAGGGCGCAGAGCATGCGGGGGAAGGCGGCCGCGGCACGCGCGAGCATGCCGGACGCGGAGGCGAGCAGCGTCTCGAGCCGCTCGCGATACCGCGCCTCGCCCGTGAAGGCGGCCAGGCGCACGAGCGTCATCGCCGAGACCGAGGCGGCCGACGGGACCGCGCCGTCGAAGAGCTCACGGGGGCGCATCGGCAGATGGTCGTGGTCCTCGGAGGAGAGGTAGTAGCCGCCGTCGTCGGCGGCGAAGCGCATGTCGAGCTGCTCCTGGATCGCGACGGCCTCCGAGAAATAACGGGGCTCGAAGGTGGCCTCGTAGAGGTCGAGCAAGGCCTCGGCCAGAAACGCATGATCCGACGCGAAGCCGGGGATGTCCGCGCGGCCCTCCTTGTCGCGGTGCAGGAGGAGCCCCCCGCGGCGGCAGGTCTCGAGGATGCGGTCGGCGGCGTCTCTCGCGGCCCGCTCGTAGCGCGGCTCCGACAGCAGGCGTCCGCCCAACGCGAAGGCGCTGATCGCGAGCGCGCTCCAGTCCGTCAGCAGCTTGTCGTCGGTCGCCGGCGCCACGCGCCGGGAGCGCACGTCCCGCATCTTCGCGCGCGCTTCCTCCAGGATCGCTTCGATCTCCGGCTCGGTCCGCGAGAAGTCTCTTGCGAGTCCCGCGACCGTCCGCACGGCGGAGAGCACGGTCTCGCCGCCCTCGAAGTTGCCGGTCTCGGTCACGCCGAAGCGCGCGGCGACGATCGGCGCGGCCGGAGCGCCGACCGCCTCGCGCAGGGTCTCCGGGTTCCAGACGTAGAAGCTTCCCTCGACGCCGTCCGAATCCGCGTCCTGCGCGGAGTAGAAGCCCCCCCGGCCGGGCGGCGTCATCTCCCGCAGGAGGTAGTCGAGGGTCTCGCGCGCGACCCGCGTCCAGGCCGGCTCGGCGAACGCCCGGCCCGCGAGCAGGTATGTCCGCGCGAGCAGCGCGTTGTCGTAGAGCATCTTCTCGAAGTGGGGCACGAGCCATCGCTCGTCGACCGAATAGCGATGGAAACCGCCCCCGACGTGGTCGTAGAGGCCTCCCGCCGACATCTTCGCGAGCGTCGTCTCGACCATCCCGCGCGCGCCGGCGTCGCCGGTCTTCACCGCGAGGCGCGTCAGCAGATCCAGGCGCATCGCCGGCGGGAACTTCGGGGCATCGCCGAAGCCGCCGTGGACCGGGTCGAACTGGCCGCGTAGGGAGGTCAGCGCATGCCGGATCACCTCCCGGCCCGGCGTCGCGGCGGCGGGCTGGGCCATGCTGCGCGTGACGTGGCCGAGGATCTCGCCCGCCGACCCTTCGAGCTCGGCGCGGCGCGTCTTCCAGGCATTCGCGATCGCGTCCAGGACCGTCGCGAAGCCGGGGCGTCCCCAGCGGTCTTCCGGTGGGAAGTAGGTGCCGCCGTAGAAGGGCTTCCCGTCGGGCGTCAGGAACAGCGAAAGCGGCCATCCGCCGGTGCCTGTCAGGATCTGGACCGCGGTCATGTAGACGTCGTCGACGTCGGGCCGCTCCTCCCGGTCGACCTTGATCGACACGAAGCCCTGATTCAGCCGCGCGGCGAGCTTTTCGTTCTCGAAGGACTCCCGCTCCATGACGTGGCACCAGTGGCAGGTCGAGTAGCCGATCGAGAGGAAGACCGGCTTGTCCTCGCGGCGCGCGCGCGCGAAGGCCTCCTCTCCCCAGGGATGCCAGTCGACGGGGTTGTGAGCGTGCTGGAGCAGGTACGGGGAAGACTCGCCCGCCAGGCGGTTCGCCATGGCGGAAGACTACGTCAGAGCCGCGGCGCCGTCAGGGTCCCGGCGCTACTTCTCCCGGGCTTCGGCGGTGATGATGACCTCGCTGTCGCCGTCGCGGATCTCCACGACGTCTCCCGGTCCGAGCTCGTCGAGTCGCTTGAGCATGTCGCGGATCGAGATCGGCCCTTCGTCGGCGAAGCTCTCGATGATGGCCCGAGGCATCCGGATGCGCACCTGCTTGTCCCAGTCGTCCTTGACCTGGATCGTCAGTGCCGTCCCCTCGGCCATCACCTCGATCTTCTTGCCGCGGCGCTCGATGACGCCGGGGGCGTCCGGGGTGCTGCGCGACGCGGCCTCCAGGAGCTCGCGCGCCGAAACGTCGTCGTCGTCCCAGTCGGCGTGGATGTTCCCGCCGATGCGGTCGACCGGCGAGAGCTTGGCCACCCGCGCGATCAGATTCGAGGGGATCGTGAAGGTCACCTTCTTGACGGTGTCGCCTTCCTTTTCCCGCACGTCGACGCGGTAGGCCCGGATGTTCTTGAACTCGGGTGCGGGGCGTCTCCACCAGGCGATGGTCATGGCCGCCAGGAGCACGACGAACAACCCGGCCACGATGGCGCGTATCTGGTTCATCACACCAATCCTCACCCATACCGAACGCAGGGTTGGCGGGAAAGTTCCGTCGCCCCGTTCTCCTTTGTTCGGAAGGCTTTCCAACGGAGGAACGGGCGTTTGTGCTACCGTCTGACCCGTATGCCGCATTTCATCACCGACACCTGCATCGGGTGTGGGGTCTGCGAGATCAAGTGCCCCACGCACACGATCACGGGTGACAAGAACGAGAAGTACGTCATCCACGAGGACCGCTGCATCGACTGCTCGGTCTGCGCCCGCTACTGCCCCGTCTCCTGCATCCAGAACCACGAGGGGGTCCTGGTCGAAAAGGTCAAGCCTCGGGACATCCCCAAGGCCATCGTGGACCGGGACCTCTGCACCGGCTGCGAGTTCTGTATCGACATCTGCCCCTTCGACTGCATCTACCTGATCGAGGATCCCCTCCAGGAGACCTTCCACAAGATCGCCGAGGTCGAGGCGGGTCCCTGCGTCTCCTGCCGCCTCTGCGAGACCGTCTGCGACAAGGACGCGATCTTCGTGCCCAACCCGATCACCCAGGCCAAGAGGTACCTGCCGGTCCTGTGACGCCCACGGAGGGACCCCGGCCGCCGGAGGGGGACGGCGCCGACGAGGAGGCCGCGAAGCCGTCCGGAGCGCGTCTGGCGCTGCGCTTCTTCCTGGTTCCCCTGCTCGTGGTCCTCACGGCGGTGGGGATCTTCCTGCTCGTCAACGTCCTGACCTTCGAGCGCCGCTCCGCCCGGGAGTACCTCTCCGAGGTTCGCGGCGGCTCCGCTTCCCGACGCTGGCAGGCGGCCTTCGAGCTCTCCCGCAGCGTGGGCAGCATGAAGCCCGGGCCGGAGCGCCGCGCGTTCGCCGAGGAGACGCTCAGGGTGCTCGACGAAATCCGACGCCACCCCGACGAGGACCCGCGCGTGCGCCGCTACCTCGTGCTGGTGCTGGGGCGGCTGGGGGAGAACGTCGCGGCGCCCGCCCTGCGGGCCGCGGCGGGCGATCCCGACGCCGAGATCGCGATCATCACTTCGTTCATTCCGGGCGTGCGCTTCCGCTCCGCGGCAGGCGCCGCCGCGCGCGCGCAACTCGAAGTGCAGATTGTCGACAACGGGCCGGGCCTCGATCCCGCCATCGCCGAGCGTCTGTTCGAGGCCTTCGCCACCACCAAGCCGGGCGGCATGGGGCTCGGACTGACCGTCGCCGCCGACATCGTCGCGCGCCACGAGGGTCGCATCGAAGTGGACAGCGTCCCGGGGCGCACCGCCTTCAAGGTGCTTCTCCCGATCGATCCGGAAACCCCGACATGAGCGCGCGCATCCTGCTCGCCGAC
>DATBIJ010000185.1:0-4166 GCA_036557025.1 Thermoanaerobaculia bacterium
CAGGGGGAGGACCTCTTCGGGCGTCACGTCCCCGGCCACGATGATCGTCGTGTACTCGGGCCGGTACCAGCGCGCGAAGAAGGTCTTCGAGTACTCGTACTGGTTGGGCATGTCCTCGACGTCTTTGATGAACCCCATGGTCGTGTGCTTGTACGTGTGGGTCGTGTAGGCCTTCTCGGACTGGACCTCGTCGAGCTTCACCAGGGGGTTCGCGCTGTTCTTGTTGTACTCGCCGAGGACCGCGCGGGCCTCGGTTTTGAACCCTTCGACGGAGTAGTCGAGGTTCTGGAACCGGTCGGCCTCGACCTTGAGCATGGTCTCGAGGTCTTCCTTGGAGAAGGTCGTGTGGTAGTTCGTGAGGTCCGAGGAGGTGTAGGCGTTCTGGCGGGCGCCGATCTCGGCCAGGATTTCCTGGTACTTGTCGGCCGGATAGGCCTTCGTCCCCCGGAACATCATGTGCTCGAAGAAGTGCGCGAAGCCCGTCTTGCCGGCCTCGACCTCGTTGCGGGAGCCGGTCTGGACCGGGATCTGGATCGAGACGATGTTGGGAAAGCCGGTCGGCACGACGATGACCTTCAGCCCGTTGGGGAGGGTCTTTTCGGTCGCGGCGAACGGCAGCACGTCGCCGCTCCTGGGGGCGGCCTTGTCGGGGTCGGCGGAGGCGAGGGTCACGGTCGCGAGGGTGAGGACCAGGGCAATCGGCCAGTTTCGGCGCATCGGAGCTCCTTCGTTTCACATCGCATGAGAGGCGGCGGATTCTAACCGCGCCGCGGGAGGAGCCAACCCCCTCGGCCGGCGAGGGATTCCCGCGGGATCGCCCCGGCCGGACCCCTGTCCGGATGGCCGGGGGCCGGACGAAAGGACGGTGTTTCCGTCGTTCCGCGCGTTGACGGCTTCCCGTTCGGGGGGTAGCCTGTTCTCACTCGGACCGAAGGTGAACGAAGAGGAACAGGCACCCGGCGTAATCCCGGAGGTGCACGGGATCTTCGAGCGTGCGCTGCCCGCCGTGTGGGCGGCCCTGCGGGACAAATACCTGCTCGGAGAGAACGAAGCCCGCGACGCCGAGCAGGACCTGCGCCTCTGGTTCCAGCGCCTCGGCCGTCGCGCGGGCGGCTCCTCTCCGGTGCTGCCCTCCGATTTGCGGGAAGCCCTGCTGGTCGCGGCCTGCCAGTACGGGCGCTCGTACCAGACCTGGAGGCTGGGCGGTCAGCCGGGGGACGCCGATCTCGCCGCCCTGCTGCTTCGCGATCCCCGCGACGTCGCCAAAGAGATCGAAGAGGAGCTGGAACGGCGGGGCTTCGACCCAAAATGACGGGCCGAATCCTCGCCTTCCCGCGCCGGCCGTTGAGCGTCGAGGAGGGCCGCGAGATGGCGCGGCGGATTCTGGCCATCCCGAGGGCGCAGCGGGACGCCGCGAGCCTGGAGGCCGGCCTCGAGGATCCCGAGACCCTGCTCTCGATCGTCGAGGACCTGCGGCGCCGCGTGTGGCGCGATCCCGCCGCAGCGCTCGAGGACGCCGAGTTCCTGTGGGAGTTTCTCCGGACACCGGGACGCGAGGTGGGGATCTTCGACGAGACGGAATACTTCCGCGGGGAGGCGGCCCTGCTCGCCTCGGTGGCCTGCCGTCACCTACTCCGCGCGGAGCCGGCGCGTCGGTGGCACGAGCGCGCCGACGGAGACTTCCGCCTGACCGTCAACGCGGTCGCGGATGCCACGCGCGTAGGCTTCGAGCGGCTGGCCTGGGCCCTCGAGGAGGGGCGGCTCTCGGATGTGCTCGAGACCGCGCCGCTCGTTGCGGAGAGCTTCCGCCGCTGCGGGATGACGGTGGAGGTGCTGCGCTGCGATCTGCTCGCCGCGGAGGCGAGCCTGCAGTCGGGGGGACGCGCCGGGCTCGCTGCGCACGTCGAAGAGCTCGCGAACGAGGCCTCGCTGACGGGAGACGTGGAAACGATTCGCGACGCGGAGCGGCTGCTGGCCCGGGTCCGCGGGGTGCCGGGGGCCGGCGCCGGCGAGCCCGAAGGCGCCGGTCCGGACACGCAGTTGCGCTGAGGGGGCGCCGCCGCGGGAGCGCGGCGGACTGCTACCATCTTCCGCAATGTCCCGCGTCCTGCTGCTGCTTCCCACGCGCAGCTATCGGATTCCGGATTTCCTCGAGGCGGCAGGTCGGGTCCATGCCGATGTCGTCGTCGCGACCGAGGAGCCGAGCGCGGTCGAGGGCATCGCCGGCGGGGGGCTGCTGACTCTGGATTTCACCGACCCCGTAGAGAGCGCGAAGCGCGTCCGCGCGTTCGCCGAGGAGAGGCCGATCGACGCGGTGATCGGGGTCGATGAGGACACAGCGCTGACCGCGGCAGCGATCGCCGCTGCCCTGGGGCTCCCGCACAATCCGATCGAGGGAGTGGCCGCGGCCCGCGACAAGGCCCGGATGCGGGAGCTGCTGGACGCGGCGGGCGTCCCGTCGCCGCCCTACCGGCTGTTCTCGCTCGACGATCTGCCGGACCGCGCCGCGGCGGAGGTTCCTTATCCCTGCGTCTTGAAGCCGACCTTTCTGTCGGGTAGTCGTGGCGTCATCCGGGCCGACGACCCGGACGAGTTCACGGTGGCGTGGGAACGCATCGGGCGAATCCTCGCGGAGCCGGCAGTGGCCCGGCGCGGCGGGATCCAGGCCCAGCGGATCCTGGTGGAGGACTTCGTCCCGGGAGCCGAGGTCGCCGTGGAAGGCGTGCTGACGAGAGGGCGGCTCCGGGTCCTGGCGCTGTTCGACAAGCCGGACCCGCTCGAAGGCCCCTACTTCGAAGAAACCATCTACGTGACGCCCTCCCGGCTTCCGGCCTTCGAGCGTCGGGAGGTCGAGCGCGTGGCGGCGGCCGCCGTCGCGGCGCTGGGGCTGCGCGAGGGGCCGGTGCACGCGGAGCTGCGCGTCGACAAGGGCCGGCCCGTCGTCGTGGAGATCGCGGCGCGATCGATCGGCGGGCTCTGCTCCCGCGCCCTGCGGTTCGGCGCGCGGCTCTCCCTGGAAGAGCTCGTGCTGCGCCACGCCCTCGGACGGGATCTCGAGCCCCCCGATCGCGAGACCTCCGCCGCGGGCGTGATGATGATTCCGATCCCGAAGACCGGCCGACTGGAGTGGGTTCGCGGTGTCTCGCGCGCCAAGGCCGTGCCGGGCATCGACGACGTCGTGATCACGATTCCGCAGGGCCAGCGCGTCGTGGCGCTGCCGGAAGGCTCGCGCTACCTGGGATTCCTCTTCAGCCGCACGACCACCCCCGCGGCGGCGGAAGCGGCGCTCCGCGACGCGCATTCGAAGCTCGAGATCCACATCACGTAACCGCCGCTGAGCGCCCTCCCAGATCGAACGCCTACTGGATGTCTCATCGCAAAGCCCATCCCGGGCCGAGGTTCGATGACCCCTGCGTCTGCGAGCAAGCAGATCGCAGAGATCTTGCCGTGTCGGTGTCGAAGCGTGGCCTTGGGCTTTGAATCGACCTGACCGTGAACGAGGATGCGAAGCCGACGGCCGGTGGCTACGCCAGCGACCCGATCAAGCGCTCGCGACTACTTGGCCGGCGCGTAGTACGGGTTGCGTCCCGCGGCGTGGTCGGTGGTGTCGAGGATCTCGCCGACTTTCGGGGCGAGGTCGCGGATCGCCTTCTCGATGCCCTGCTTGAGCGTGATTCCCGCGGCGCCGCAGCCCTGGCACCCGCCGCCCAGGCGCAGGAAGACGTTGTTGCCCTTCACGTCGAGCAGCTCGACCCATCCTCCGTGCTGCGCGACGGCCGGATTGATCTCGCGCTCGAGAAGATCCGAGATGGCCCACTTCAGGTCTCCCTCGGTGGGGGCGTCCGCGAAGAAGCCGGGGGAGACGGGCGGGACGCCGGAGCTCAGGTGTCGGCGGATGACGTTGCCAATCCCGAGCGCGGGCCAGTCGAGCGGCTGCTCGGCATCGACGGTCACGACGTTCTCGGCGATGAGCGCGCCCGTCACGCCGGGGATCGCCAGCAGCTCGGCGGCGAGCGGCGAGTCGGAAGCGAGCTCGGGGCGGCCGAAGTAGGCCGTCCTTCCCTCCAGGACCGGGCGGTCGACGACGAAGCGGCAGCGCTCGCCGCCGCCCTGGGGTTCGCCGGTGATCTTGATCTCGTTCATGGGAGCGTCCTTCGGCCGGGAGA
>DATBIJ010000186.1:0-5106 GCA_036557025.1 Thermoanaerobaculia bacterium
CTGCGTCCTCGCGCCGCCGCCGCGGCGCTCGTGTTCCTCGCCGCTTCGGCCGCCGGGGCACAGACGAGATACGTCGCCATCGGCGACTCGATCACGGCGGGATTCCAGGGCAACTGTCTCGTCGAGCGCAACCAGGTCAACTCCTTCCCGGCCATCATCGCTCGCCAGCTCGGGATCACCGACTTTCAGCTCCCCACGGTCACGGAGACGACGACGATCACCAACCCGGCGATCGGGTGTCTGGGCGCCGTGGTCGCCAACAACACGATCTCCGTCGGACCCGTCTCGCAGCCGGTCGGTCCCAACAACCTGGCCCTGCCGCGCCCCTACGACAACCTCGGGGTCCCGGGCTTTCGCGTCAGCCACGTCCTCAACCTGCGGCACGCGTCGGGGACCGATACAGCGAACTTCTTCGCCTCGTTCATTCTGCGCAACAGCACCGGGCCGCTGGAGGGGACGTCCGCGTTGGACCAAGCGCAGCTTCGCCTGGGGGGCAGCAGCGATTTGGCGACGGTCTGGATCGGCAACAACGACGTCTTGAACGGCGTCCTCTCCGGCATTCCGCTCGATGGAGTTACCACGACGCCGCTCGCCTCCTTCGAGGCGGACTACACCACGCTGCTGGAGGACCTCGCGGCTTTCGATTACGCCGAGGCCGAGAGAATCGTCACGCTGAACGTCCCGGCCGTTACGGCCTTGCCCTTCGCGACGACGATCCCGCCGGTCGTGGTGAACCCGGTGACGCGTCAGCCGGTGCTCGACCCGAACGGGAACACGATCCCGCTTCTGGGGTCTCGGACGTCGGCGACGTGCCCGACGGCGCCATGCCCGATTCCACCCACGACCCTCGTCACGCTGCAGGCGCAGTCGATGCTCGCGACGGGCCGGGGGATACCCTGCGCCGTCGCGCCTCTGCCCAACTGTAACCAGCCTCTCCCCGATGGGTCGTTCACACCGCCGGCCACGCTGACGCCCGGTGTCCTGCTGTACGCCGACGAGGTCGCGTTTCTCACCCAACGGGTTCTCGATATCAACGCGATCATCGCGGAGCAATCGGCCGCCGTCGGCGCGACCGAGATCGATATCTACGCGATCTTCAACGAGATCCGAGCGGACGGGCTGACGATCGGCGGCGTGGAGCTTTCCGGTGCCTTCCTCTCGGGCGGTCTCTTCTCCGCCGACGGATTCCATCCCTCCACGATCGCGCACGGAATCATCGCCGATCGAATTATTCAGGCGATTAACCGACCCGAGCGGCCCAACCTCGCGAACTTCCTGTTCACGCCGAACACCCCGGGGACGGTTCATCCGCTCGCGATCTCCGAGTCCTGGAGCGCGCTCTTCACGGGCTGCCCTCCGCAGGAAGGCGTGCGCATCGACCTTTCCGAGGCGGCGTCTGCGGAGCCCGATCGCGCGCCGGTGCAGCCGATTCGCCGGGGGCGGAGACCGTAGCGAGACTCCCGCGGCGGAAGTCGGCCTTTCCGGGCCGGGGGTAGACGCTCCCGGCCCGCTCTGCTAGAGTGCGCGCTTTTTTCCGGCCTTTCCACACGAGCTCGAGAGGATTCCGACATGATGATTCCGGCCACTCAGATCCGCGCGGGAATGCTCATCCTCCACAACAAGGAGCTGCACCGCGTTCACGACGTCGTGCACAAGACTCCGGGCAACCTGCGCGGGTTCGTCCAGGTCAAGATGCGCAACTTTCGCAGCGGGTCGATGAACGAGCACCGCTACGGCTCCACCGACCGCGTGGAGAAGGCCTCGTTGGACGAGAAGGAGATGGAGTACCTCTACTCGGACGCGGCGGGACATCACTTCATGGACCACTCCAACTACGACCAGGTCACGATGGACGACGAGCAGATCGGCGACTCCATGAAGTACCTACTCCCCAACACGATCATCCACGTCGACTTCTACGAGGGCGCGCCGGTGGGCATCGAGCTGCCCAACACCGTGGTGCTGAAGGTCACCGAGACCCAGCCCGGCATGAAGGGCGCGACGGCCTCCGCCTCTTACAAGCCGGCGACGGTGGAGACCGGCCTGCAGGTGATGGTGCCGCAGTTCATCGAGGTCGGGACGAAGATCAAGATCGACACCCGCGACAACAGCTATCTGGAGCGCGGCTGACGCTCGTCCCATACCTTATGCGGTCACGGCATAGGGAATCGTCCGGGGATGCCTTTTCGGGTTGACCCACCTCTTCACCTCCCGAATAATCCGGCCAGCGTGATGCTGAAGAGGGCCCTGGCAGCGGCCGTGACGGCTGCCTTCCTCGCCATTTCCCTGCCCGCGGTCGCGAAGAGCGGCGCGAGCTCTGCCAACGGCCAGAAGAAGGCGCCCGCGGCGAAGAGCGCGAAATCCTCGAGCACGAAGAAGGCGAAGGCGTCCGCGCCTGCCCGCAAGAGCTCGAAGGCCAAGAGCGCGAAGTCGGGCAAGTCCGGCAAGTCCGGAAAGTCCACCGCGAAGTCCTCCAAGTCGGGCGGGAAGACCTCGAAGAAAAAGAAGAAGGCGACGAAGGTCATTCGCCAGAACGCGTCCGGCGACGTCGTCATCGCGCGGATCGTCCGCGAGTCCTATGGACCCTGGATGCCGCTCGAGGCCTTCGATCATCCGCAGATGCCGTGCCCGCCGATCGATCCCGTGGTGATCGTCGCGACGGTCCACGAGCAGGACGAGGACTCGCCCGAGGCGGCCGACACGATCCGCGAGATCCAGCAGGCGGTCGAGCCGGCGACCATGCGCGATTTGACCGGGCTGGCGCAGACGGTCGGCGCCGCGTTCTCCTCGCTGGTCCGTCCGAAGTCGGCCGGCGTCAAGGTCAAGCCCGAGGACGTGGATCTGACCGATCTGGTGTCCGCCGGCCTGCTCGTGCCCGTCGAAGGCGTGGATCTGGAGCGGCTGCGGGACTCTTTCCTCGACCGGCGCGGCCGCTACCGCAAGCATCTCGCGATCGACATCGGCGCGCCGCGCGGAACGCCGATCCTGGCCACGACCGAAGGCGAGATCGTCCGCCTGACCCGCGAGAAGCGCGGGGGCATCGCGATCTACCAGAAGGACCCGACCGGCCGCTACCTGTTCTTCTACGGCCACCTCCAGAAGTACGCCGCCGGGCTGAAGGTCGGCGACAAGGTCGCGCGCGGGCAGGTCATCGGCTACGTCGGGCGGACGGGGCACGTCGTCGGCGGGCCGCACCTGCACTTCTCGGTGACGCGCATGCCCGAAGAGGGGACCCACCGCGAAGGCCTCGCGGTCAATCCGTACCTGCTCTTCCTGATGGGCGCGAACTAGCCCGAGTTCTCCGCGGAGCCTAGCCGGGCGCGGCCAGCAGCTTCTCCAGCCAGAGGTTCGTCAGCTTCTCCGCCACGGTGTTCTGCCGGAGGCGCGCCGCGAGGTTGCCCCAGTCGACCTCGTCCAGCTTCTGGTCCTGGTTCATGCAGGAGAAGACGATCTCCTTCTCCTGGCCGGTCGCCGGGTCGACGTGCCGCTGGAGGCACTGCGCGCAGACCTCTTTCATCATGCACTGCATCGGGGAGTTGATCGACCCGATGCCGACGTGCTCCGGCTTCAGATGCGGCGCGAGCACCCCGTGCCGCGCCCTCGCGACGGCGGCCATCATGCGGTCGGAGCCGATCGCGATCACCCGGTCGACGCGCGAGAGCGGGATCGGGATCTCCCCGAGCTTCCCGGTCGCGTAGGCGAGCATGGCCTCGACGATGTTTCCGACGAAATCCTTGTCGCGGTCGCGGCGGGCGGGGATCCTCTCGCCGCGGTCGACCGAGAGCACGAGCACGTCCGAGGCCGCCTCCAGGTCCTCGCGTTTGTAGAAGTCCTCGGCCTTCTTGTATCCCGCGAAGTAGACGACCTGGTTGCCCCGCCGGCGTGCCTCGCGGCCGATCGAGAAGAGCACGGCGTTGCCGAGCCCCCCGCCGCAGAGCATGACGGTTCCGTTCTCCGGCAGCTCCGTCGGCGCGCCGGTCGGCCCCATCGCGATGACGGGCTCGCCGGGAGAGAGCTGCGTGCAGAGGCGCGAGGAAGCCCCCAGCTCGAGCGCGATCATCGAGAGCAGCCCCTTCTCGGCGTCGACCCACGCGCCCGTCAGCGCCAGGGGCTCGATCGCGAGCGGCGCGCCGCCGCGCCGGGGCGCGGTGGCCTCGTAGTTCTGAAGGCGGAAGAACTGGCCGGGCTTGAAGTTGCGGACCGCGGCCGGGGCTCGCACGATCACCTCGACGATCGTCGGCGTCAGGCGCACGACCTCGACGACCCTCGGCGTGACCTCCTCGGTCAGGCGGGCGCGAAACGCGTCCCACCGCTCCTCCGGAACCACGGGACGGCCGGCGTCGGAGAGCAGCAGCTGCGTGATCACCGGGTAGCCGTTGCGCGCCGACGCCATCGCCTTGACGACGTTTCCGTTGTAGGCGGGGTGGTTGTCGCCGAAGAAGGTCACGAAGCGGCCGCCGTCCTTGTACCCGGTCAAGAACGCGTCGGGCGCGTCGCTGGGAGCCGGCTCGAGCCGGAAGCCGCCGTTCTCGCGCACCGCGCGGTGGGGCAAAAAGAAGCGCCGGCGCGCGTCCATCGGGAAGCTGCCGGGCCGCTCCTTCTCGTAGGTGATGTTGGGCGTCGTGCCGGCCGCGACGAGGCAGGTGCGGGCGGGCAGCTCGACGATCTCGGCGGTCGAGAGCCGGCGGAAGCGAACCGACGCGAGCTTCCCATCGGCGTCCGGGACGGCCTCCTCGGGGTCGAGCCCCTCGACGAAGGAGATTCCCTCCTCGAGCGCCTTGATGACCTCCTCGTGGTTCAGGCGGTAGGCGGGCGACTCCTCCATCGCGCGGCGGTAGACGATCGAGACGCCGCCCCACTGCCGGCACAGCGAGGAGAGATCCGGCGCCTCGCCGGCGCGGGCGGCGCGCGAGCGCTCGGCGCGCACCTGGGTCCCGTGGGCGAGGTGCCGGTCGAGGATCTCGAGCTCCTCGCGGTCGAAGAGCGCCCGCACCGCCGACTCGCCTCGCTCCGCCGCGAGCGCCTCGTAGCGGGCGAGGGCCTTCTCGCACTGGAGCGGGTAGTAAGCGAGCAGCTCCGTGGCCGTGTCGATTGCGGTCAGGCCCC
>DATBIJ010000187.1:0-10173 GCA_036557025.1 Thermoanaerobaculia bacterium
GTGTCTTCCGGCGTGTCGTCGGGAGTGATCTTCGAGTAGACCTTCTTTTCGTCGTTGACGAGGTACGAGACGCCCTTGTCCGAGATCTTGCCGAGCATCGTGAACTTCATGACGCCGGGCATCATCGCGGGCTTCTCTTTATCGGCGATCTGGCTCGTGTCGAATGCCATTTCGGATCGTCAGCCGGCCTTGGCGATGTACATGCGCCAATCCGCCTTGATCGGCTTGCCGTCGGCATCTCCCTTCATCGTGTAGTCCAGCACGCCCTCGAACTGGGCGAGCGCGCGTGCCGGGACGCACAGAAGCGCCGCCGCCGCGAGAGCGAGCAGGGTTGCCTTCCTCATGAGCATGTCCTCCTAGGTTTTGTCGCGTTCCGGTGGAACGATCCGGCCGACGGGAGATTTTCCCCCGAGAGCGAGCAGGTTGGCGAAGAGACGATACCCTCCCGGCACTCCCGCCGGAAGCTGGCGGAAGAAGGCGAGGCCCGTGTAGACGAAGGTTCCCTTGCCCACGGGCGCCACGAGCAGCACGCCCCGCTGCTCCGGGCCGCCCGGATCGGCGGTCGCCAGCAGCGGCTGGTACGCGGGATCCCAGCTGTGCGCGAAGTAGAGACCGCGCTCCTGGACCCAGCCGTTCCAGTCCTCGGGTCCGATTTTGTTCGGCGTCGTGAACACGGGGTGGTCGGGCGCGAGGATCGTGACGGGCGCCGTCTCGTCGGTCACACGGTCGTGAGGGCGCGCGATCTCGAGCTTGCGCGGCGCGTAGCCGGCGCCGGCCACGAAATCGTATTGCTGATACTGGACGATCATCGTGCCGCCGCGCTCGACCCAGTCGCGCAGCCGGGAGTTCGCGCGCAGCAGCGACGGAGAGATCTCGTACGCTCGAACGCCGACGACGATCACGTCGAAGCGCGAGAGATCCCCGATCTCCAGGTCCCGCCCCTCGAGCAGCGTCACCGGGATCCCGACGGCGCGCAGCATTTCCGGAACTCGGTCGGCGGCGCCGCGGATGTAGCCGACGCGCCGCCCGGCAGGAAGCTTCACGTCGAACGCGCTGACCCGCGCCTCCGCGGCGATCGGCATCGCCGTCGCCGCGATGTGGGGGTAGTCGATGACCGAGAGCTCCGACTCGAAGCGCGTGTTGCCCTCGACGTCGGCGTGCACGGCGATCACGCGCGGCCCGGCCGGCAGCGACGCCGGCGGGCGCAGGACGATCTCGAGATCCTGCCGGTCGCCCCGCTTCGCGAGCGAGAACGCCACCGGATCGGGCGCCGGCCATCCCTCGGGGACTTGCGCGCGCAGAGTCCCCCGCAGGGTCCGGTCCGAGTTGGAGACGACGGTGACCTCCAGCCTCCGGGCCGTGCGGCTCGCGGCCGGCCACGGGATCATGGCGGGATCCACCGCGACCTCGAGGGCCGGGACGGCGCGGACGGGGCGTCGGATCTCCCCGATGGCCTGGTCGCGGAAGCGGTAGACGATCTCCCGACGCAGCGCGATCGGCGTTCCCGCGACGCGCAGGCGCGTCACGGCAACGAGCGCCGGAGGCTGCAGGGGCTCGCCGCGCTGCCCGGGCGGGACCTCGCTCCAGTCGTAGAGGTCTCCCTGGAGCGGCTTCCTCAGGAAGTACGGGATCGTGGGCTGTGCGGGCGCCGTCGCCTTCCAGGTCCAGGTCTCGAGCTTGCCGGCGGCCACGGCGCGTCCGGCCCCCGCGCCCTCGCCGCGCCATCCGTCGGCGGACTCCAGCGCGACCGACTCCACCTCGACCGTCGCGGCGCCCGCGTTCCAGACCGAGACGGACGCTTCGAGCGTCTCGCCCGCGGCCGCGGTCTCGCGGTCCGAGACGGCATCCACCGTGACCAGCGCGGCGTCGGCGAGCGCGGCCTGCGCGATCGTGAGCTTCTCCTCGAGCAGGTCCTTCGCGGCGCCGTCGGCGTCGGTGACGAGCGCGCGGGCCGCGCGCAGGTCTTCGAGGATCGGCGCGACCGCGAGAAGGGTGGCCGGCAGATCGCCGGGGGAGGCGAGTCGGCGGGCAAGGACGGCCTTCCCCGAGGCCTTCTCGAGCAGTGCCGCCGCCTGGGTGCGCCGCTCGGGGCTCGTGATCGAGGCCGCGATCGAGGACAGGCGCGTGTCGACACCCGCGAAGATGTCGCGCGTCTGATCTCCTTCGCCTCCCTCGACCCAGCGCGCGCCGGTCTCGGCGGGGCCGGGCGGCTGAAGCGAGCCCATGTCCTGCGAGCGGTGGAGGCTGCGGCTCGCGGCGGCGATCTGCTGGTAGGAGCGGCCGCTGATCGGGTCGACGTCGCCCGTGGACATCAGGATGCTGCCCTCGCGCTCGCCCCAGTTCGAGCGATAGAGCGCGGTGGGGGTCCAGGGTGGGAGTCCTTCGGCGTCGAGCTGCGGGAAGGCCTTCGGGTCCCCCGCCATCTTCAGGACTTCGCGCGCGAGCTGACCCGCGGTCTGGTGCTGGCCGTGGCCGTCGCGCTCCGTTCCGGTGAAGACGCTGTAGAGGACCTGTGGGCGGAAACGGCGGATGACGCGCGCCGCGTCCTCGAGGAGTTTCTCGCGCGGCCAGCGAACGCGCGTCTCCTCGACCGAGCGCGTGAAGCCGAAGTCGTAGGCCCGTGTGAAGAACTGCCGGCCGCCGTCGAGCCGGCGCGCCGCGAGCAGCTCCTGCGTGCGGATGAGGCCCAGCCCGACGCCCAGCTCCGGCCCGATCAGATTCTGCCCTCCCTCGCCGCGGGAGAGCGATAAGTAGGCGGCCTCGCCGCCGAGGCGCCGCGCGACCAGCGTCAGCAGCGACGTGCTTTCGTCGTCGGGATGCGCGCCGATGATCAGCAGGCGCTTGTTGGTCGACAGCCGCGAGAGGTTCGCGTCCAGCGCCGCGAGCCCCCCGGCATGCGGCGGCTGGTAGGCATTGTCCGGGACAGCAACGGCCGCGGCCACGCCGAGGGCGAGGACCGCAGCGACGGCGGCGACGAGGGGAGAGCGCATCGAGGGGGAAGAGTCTAGCAATCCCCCGATCCCCCCGAGGCCGAGGGGGTTAGGAGGAGCCGGGGTCAGGCATGACAACAGGAATTCCTAGATTCCTGCCTGACCCCGAAATTCCTAGATTCATGCCTGACCCCGAATCGGGCTAGCGCTTCTTGCCGGCCGCGGCCGCTGCCGCCGCCGCGACGACTCCGACGGCGGCCGCGACGACGCCGGCTTTCTTGCCCGCGTCGAGCTTGTTCCACTCCTGCGCGGCCTTCTTGGCGACGCGGCTGGACGCGGCCGTGGCCTTCGAAAGCGCCTCTTTTGCGGACGAGGCGCCGCGCACGGCTTCCTTGCGGACCACGGCGCCGGCGTGCGCCGCCTTTTTCGAGACCTCGGCGGCCAGCTTTCTCAGGCTCGCCGCGGAGGACGAGGAGCGGCGCGCGGTGCGGCGGCGCGCGGCCGGCGCGGCGCTCTTGCGCGACGCCGTCTTCTTCGCCGGCTTGCGCGCGGCGGACTTGCGCGCCGGACGTGCGGTCCCGCCGGAACGCGGGGTCGAATCGGTCTCCATCTCTTTCATCGTGTTTCCTTTCCTTCTGACTTCTCGCCCGCGGCCGGGAACACGGGCCGGATGTCGACCGGGACATCCCCGACCTTCGCATTCACGGCCTGAATCTCCGCATTGCTCTTTCCGTAGCCCTCGAGCAGACGCCCGGCGCGATCGTAGTCGCCCGTCGCCTGGATCTCGAGCAACTCCCGCGCCAGCGATTCCACCGCCGCGCGGAACTTCCCGACGTCGACACGGAAGCGGCCGTCCGCCGCGGGCACGATGCCGCCCTTCTCGCGGTACCAGTTCCACTGGATGGCCGTCCCGCGGCCGTGCGCCTCGTCGATCCCGAAGCGCATCGAGCGGAACATCAGGCCGGCCTGCGTCACGAAGAAGGTCTCGGCGTCGAAGCCGGTATGCCAGCCGCGGTCCATCGCATAGAGCAGGCTCGTGGTGCCCACGACGTCCGCCTTGCACTCCTCGATCGTCGAGTAGGTGTCCTTCAAGACGAGCCGCACCTCGGTCTTCTTCCCGTCCTTCGTGATCTGGCCCGGCCCGAGACCGTGCGCCAGCTCGTGGAAGAGCGTGTGGTCGAAGAAGGCCGGGAAGATCACCTTCGGCTGCTGCTCCGGGGTCAGCACGCGCTCGGAGACCGGCTTGCCGTTCTTCTCGAATTTCGCCTGCATGACGTTCTTCAACAGGATCTGCTTGGAGCCGCGCGCCTCGCGCACGCGCTCGTCGTTGGGCAGGTTGAAGGCGGCGGTCTGCACGCCGCGGCGCGCGTCGCCGGCCGTGAAGACCTCCTGCACGACACGCAGCGGCGAGCGGAAGGGGCGGTTGACGTTCTTGTGCTTGTCCGCGATCGGGAGGTTGCGCTCCATGTCGCGCAGGTGGGCCGCGTAGACGGCGAGCTTTTCGGTCTCGACGCGGTCGCGCACGGTCACGAACGCCGAGAACGCCGCCTTGAAGTTGAAGAGCTTGTCCTCGTAGACCTCGTAGGGGCCCAGCACGAACTCGATGTCCGCGTCGGTGTCCATCCAAGCCATGTCCGAGGCGAAGTAGTCGTTGGAGGCGAGCGCGTCGGCGAGCTTCGTCAGGTACTCCGCGAGGGCCTTGCTGTCGGTCATCGTGGCGGCCTCGCGCAGCTTGGCGGCGCACTGGGCGAGCTCGGCCTCGTAGGCCTTCGCGTAGGGGATCGCGACCAGGCCCCCCGCGTCCCGCCGCACGATGGTGTTCAGCCCCTCCAGGGCCGCCTTCTGGTCCGGATGGGCCGCGACGAACGCCTCGAATTCGGCCTTGGTCAGATCGGCCGGGTAGAACCCCGCGCCCGGGGGCTTCGGTTTCGAGCCGATGAAGGGCCGGCTCTCGTCGATCCGGTCCCAGGGGCCCTTCATGGCGTCGAAGAGGAGCAGGGCGTCGGAGGCGCCCGCCATGCGTCCGGCGATGGCCGTCTCCAGCCGTACCCGCAAGGCAGGATTCTCTTCCGAAACCTGCCGTAGGAAGATCGCATCCATGTGGCGGGAGGCCTCGATGAGCTTCTCGAGGACGGGCCGGTCGGAATCCTTCAGCATCGAGCGGTCGTAGTCGATGGTGGTGAGAGGAAGACGGGCCAACCGCTGGGGGATGTCGGGGGAGAGAGCGAGCTCCGGCACCCTTGCCTCGTTCGCGGGTGCCGGCGGCCGTTCTTTCCGGCAGGCGCCCGCGGCGAGCGCCAGCGCCAGCGCGGAGACGAGCAGAGCGGACACGCTTGCCAGTCGGTTCATCCATCGGATCTTATCCGCTGGCCGAGGCACCGTTTTCGCATCGAGGGGGTTCCGATGACCACCACGACCGCGGCCCTGGACCGCCAGGCCCTCTCCGACTGGCACGAAAAGAACCGCGCCCGCACCCGGCGGCTCTTCGACGCCGTGCGTCCCGAGGCCTACCGGGAACGTCCCATCCCCCTGCGCAATCCGATCGTGTTCTACGAGGGTCACCTGCCGGCCTTCGCGGTCAACACGCTGCTGAAGCGCGGCCTGGGCGACCCCGGAATCCGCGAGGATTTCGAAAGGCTCTTCGAGCGCGGCATCGATCCCGAGGACGAGGCCGCGATGGCGCCGGGTGTCTCGGCATGGCCGAAGCGCGAGGAGATCCAGGTCTACGCGCAGGAGGCGGATCGCCGCATCTTCGACGCGCTCGCGCGGCGGGACATCGCGCGGGAGGACTCGCCGATGCTGGCGAACTCTCTCGCGGCCTTCACGATCCTCGAGCACGAGGCCATGCACCAGGAGACGCTCCTCTATATGTGGAGCCGGCTTCCCTACGAGCAGAAGGTGACGCCTCCGGACGCCGCCGCGCCGGTCGTGGGCGCCGCGCCGCCGCGCCGCGAGCGCGTCGCGGTGCCCGCGGGCCGTGCGCGCCTGGGAGCCGACCCGGGGGGGATTCCCTTCGGCTGGGACAACGAGTTCCCTTCGCTCGCCGTCGAGGTGCCCGCGTTCGACATCGACGCGCACAACGTCACGAACGCGGAGTTCATGGACTTCGTGCTGGCCGGCGGCTATCAGATGCCCGAGCTCTGGAGCGAGGAGGGCCGCGCTTACCTCGAGTCCCAGCGCGCGGTGCATCCGCCGTTCTGGGAGCGCTCCGGCGAGCACTGGCTCTGGCGCGCGCAATGGGCCGCGCTGCCTCTGCCGCCGGCGTGGCCCGTCTGGGTCACGCACGCCGAGGCCGAGGCGTACGCCGCGTGGCAGGGAAGGACGCTCCCGAGCGAGGCGCAGTACCACCGCGCCGCGTTCGGGACCCCGTCCGGCCGCGATCGCGTCTACCCCTGGGGCGAGGAGGCCCCCGACGAGACGCGCGGCAACTTCGATTTCGCCTTCGACGATCCCGTTCCCGCCGGATCGAAACCGGCCGGAGCCTCCGCCTGGGGCGTCCACGACCTGATGGGCAACGGCTGGGAGTGGACCTCCACGATCTTCGCGCCGTTTCCGGGATTCGCGCCGATGCCGACGTACCCGCAGTACTCCGCGGATTTCTTCGACGGCAAGCACTGGGTGATGAAGGGGGCCTCGCCGTCGACCGCACGCGAGCTGCTTCGCCCCTCCTTCCGCAACTGGTTCCGCGGCAACTATCCCTACGTCTTCGCGTCGTTCCGAACGGTGTCGCGATGATCCCGACGCGCGTCCAGGCGCCTCCCATGGAAGCGGTCGCCGACTTCGCGCGCGATGTGCGCCGGGACCTCGCCCTCACGCCGAAGCAGCTCCAGTCGAAGTATCTGTACGACGCGCTGGGGTCGGCCCTCTTCGAGGCGATCACCCTGCTTCCCTGGTATCGCATCACGCGGGCGGAGGGCAGGCTCTTGCGCCGCTTCGCCTCCGAGATCGCCGAGAAGATCGGCGACAACGCGGGCCTCGTCGAGCTCGGCAGCGGCAGCGGCGAGAAGCTCGCGCTGGTGGCCGAGGCGATGCACCGGCGCGGCCAGACGGTTCCGGTGCATCTGATCGACGTCTCCTCGGCGGCGCTGGAAGCGGCGGAGCGGACGCTGGGCCGGCTGGGCCACGTGTCGGTCGTGGGCCACCGCGCCACCTACGAAGAGGGCCTGCGCCGCGCGACCCTCGGGCGCCCCGCGGAGGGCCGGTTCGTCGCGCTGTTTTTGGGATCGAACATCGGAAACTTCGATCCTCCCGCCTCGCAGGAGTTCCTCGCCGAGATCCGCCGGGCCCTGCGCCCCGGCGACGCGCTGCTGCTCGGCGCGGATCTGGTGAAGCCCGAGAGCGAGCTGCTGATCGCCTACGACGACCCGCTCGGCGTCACCGCGGCGTTCAACAAGAACCTCCTGCGCCGCATCAACACCGAGCTGCTCGCGGACTTCGACCTGGACTCCTTCGACCATCGGGCGGTCTGGAACCCGGTCGAGAAGCGCGTCGAGATGCACCTGATCGCCCGGCGCGCAATGGTCGTCACGATCCCGCGCGCCGACTGCAGCGTCGAGTTCGCCCGGCGCGAGCACGTCTGGACCGAGAGCTCCTACAAGTATTCCGCCGCGGAGGTCGCGAGCCTCGGGGCGGCCGCGGGGTTCCAGCTCGTGGGCCAGTGGATCGAGACGGACGCGGCCTTCGCGCTTTCCTTGTTCGACGCGGCTTGACGATATCGCGGTATCGCGATATCGTTCTGTCATGGCGAAGCTGATCGTGACGAACCTGAGGCTTCCCGAGGCGACGTACCGGGAGCTGCGCTATGAGGCCTCACGTCGAGGCGTGAGCGTGGCGACCCTTGTTCGGGAGTCGGTCGATCGCTACCTCGGACGGGACTCGGAGGCGGCGGAGTTGCCATTCGGATCGGATCCGGCGGATGCGATCGTGGGGGCCTTCGAGGACACCGTGCGAGATGCGTCCGTGGAGCATGACCACTATCTCTACGGTTGGCCGAAGGAGGCGGAGCTTGCGAAAGATGTTCGCGGACTCAAGCGCTCTGATCGCTCTGGCTCTGCTCTCCGACGACAACCACTCCGCGGCCAGGCGCTTCGCCGAGGAGGCTCCCAGCGCGCGGTTCGTGATAACCGAACTCGCCCTGAACGAGACGGTGACGTATCTCCGAGCCCGAAGCGACGCGGCCCGCGCGGCCGCCGCCGCTCGTAGGCTCGTCGCCAGCACGCGCTACCAGCTGGTTTTCACGGATCTCGCGCTGATCGAGGCCGGTCTCGAGAACCTCGAACGCTTTGCCGACAAGCGCCTGTCTCTGGCGGACGCCGTGGCCTTCGCCCTGATCGACCAGCTCGCGCTCGACGGCGCCTTTACCTTCGACCGAGACTTCCGCGACTGCGGGTACGCGACCGTCCCCTGACGGCCGCCCGGCCCGGCCCCGCTGTGCTACCCTTCCGCCCGTTTCTCGGGAGGTGGCCGTGATCCGTCGATTCGCTCTTTCCATCCTGGTCCTGGCGCTCGTGGTCCCCGCGACCTTCGCGGAGGAGTCCGTCGATCTCGACGTGCTCCAGCGCATTCGCGCCGAGGGCTTCCGCGACTCGAAGGTCATGGAGGCCGCCGACGAGCTGACCAACGGCATCGGGGCGCGGCTGACCGGTTCGCCCGCCATGAAGAAGGCCAACGAGTGGGCGCGCGACAAGCTCACCTCCTGGGGGATCTCCAACGCGCACCTGGAACCCTGGTCGCCCTTCGGGCGCGGCTGGGTCTGGGAGAGCGCGTCGGTGCGCATGGTCACGCCCGAGACGACAGAGCTGATCGCGTATCCCGAGGCCTGGTCGCAGGGCACCAACGGCCCGGTTCGCGGCAAGGCGATCCGGCTGAAGGCCTCGACGAAGGAAGACCTGGAGAAATACCGCGGGCAGCTCGCGGGCAAGATCGTGATCTTCGGCGAGCCACGCGAGATCGCCTCGCGCGAGACCCCGGATCTCGACCGCTACGACGCGAACGAGCTCGAGGAGCTGGCGCGCTACGAGATTCCGGGCACCAAGCCGCCGCGCTACAACCGCGAAGAGCTGCGCAAGCGCCGGGAGCTCGCCCGCGCCGCGGTCAAGATGCTGGGCGAGGAGAAGGCTCTGGCGATCCTGTCCCCCGGACGCTTCGACGGCGGCGCGGTGGCGGTGCAGGCGGCCGGCAGCTGGAATCCGAAGGAGCCCGAGGTGCTGCCCTCGCTGACCCTGGCCGCCGAGCACTACGGCCGCCTCGCCCGCCTGCTGGACAAGGGAGTCGCGGTGGATCTCGAGATCAACGTGGCGGCCCGCTATCTGCCGGACGTGGCGACGCAATGGAACACGATCGCCGAGATCCCCGGGACCGACAAGAAGGACGAGATCGTCATGATCGGCGCGCACCTGGATTCCTGGCATGCCGCCACTGGCGCCACGGACAATGCCGCCGGGGTCGTCGCGTGCATGGAGGCGATGCGCATCCTGAAGGAAATCGGCGCGCGCCCGCGCCGCACGATCCGGATCGCGCTCTGGAGCGGCGAGGAGCAGGGGACCTTCGGTTCGCGCGCGTACGTCAAGGAGCACTACGGCTCCTTCCCGATCGTGCCGGAGGACGTCGATAAGCCCTTCTACCTCCAGAAGAAGGCGGGACCGCTCCAGCTCAAGCAGGACCACGCGAAGCTCTTCGCCTACTTCAACATGGACAATGGCAGCGGGAAGATCCGCGGCATCTACGGCGAGGAGAATGCCGCCGCGATCCCGATCTTCAAGGCCTGGATCGAGCCGCTCGAGGACCTCGGCGTGACGACCGTGACGATGAACCCGACCTCGAACACCGATCACGACTCCTTCGACGAGGTCGGGCTGCCGGGGTTCCAGTTCATCCAGGATCAGCTCGAGTACTTCACGCGGACGTGGCACTCGAACATGGATCTCTACGAGCGGCTGTCGAAGCCCGACCTGATGCAGGCGGCGGTCGTCATCGCCTCCTTTGCCTACAACGCGGCGAACCGCCCGCAGATGCTGCCGCGCAAGCCGCTGCCGAGGTGGGAGGCGCCCAAGCCGACGCCGGGCAGCTCGGCGATCCCGACGCCGAAGCCCGAGGAGCCGGTCCGCCCCGCGGCGCGCTGAGCCGCCCGAGCCCCTGCGATAAGCTCGCGGCTCCTTTTTTGGAGGAGCCGTGAGAGTTCGCACTTCGAGGATTCTGGTTCTCGCCGCCGCGGCCACGATGGCGCTTGCCGCAGCCCGATCCC
>DATBIJ010000188.1:0-11804 GCA_036557025.1 Thermoanaerobaculia bacterium
CCGGAGAGCGGCTTCATGCGCGCGCATCGGGTGGGCTACTAGGACGGGAATCGGGAATCGGGAATCGGGACGAGACTCCCACCGCCTTCCGGCCTCTCCTAAAATCCCCGCCGTGTCCCGCGACTTCGTCGAGGCCTCCGCCCCCGCGCGCGTCGATCTGGCCGGCGGCACGCTCGATCTCTGGCCCCTGCATGTCCTGCACCCCGGCTCGGTGACCGTCAACGTCGCCATCAATCGCCGGGCGCGTGTCCGGGTGCGGCCCTCCTCGAAGGGCTTCGTCGTCCGCAGCGAGGGGCTGCGCCTGGAGGCGCACGACGCCGGGGCGCTCCTGTCGGAGCCGCGGACGGCGCTGCTCGGCTCCCTGCTGGAGGCGCTCGCGATCTCCGAGCCGCTCGAGATCACGGTGGCTTCCGGCGTTCCCTTCGGGTCGGGTCTCGGCGGGTCCTCCGCGATCGCGGTCGCGTTGATGGGCGCCCTGGAGTCGCGCGGGGGACGCCATCTCTACGGCGTCGATCGGGTGGACTTCGTGCGCGACGTCGAGACGCGCGTGCTGGGGCGGCCGGCCGGGGTCCAGGACTACTTCCCGCCGCTCGAGGGTGGCCGGCACACGATTGAGTTCCTGCCGGGCGAGACGCGCGCCGCCCGTCGTGAGCTGGATCCGGAGCTCTGGGCGCGGCACCTGATCCTCTACGACACCGGCGCCTCCCATTCCTCGGGGATGAACAACTGGGAGGTCTTCCAGGCGCGGCTGGCGGGAGATCGGAGCGTGGAGGAGGCGCTCGAGGGCGTTCGCCTCGCGGCCGTCGCCATGGCGGCCGCGGTGGAGGCGGAAGACTTCGAGGCGATGGGCCGCGCACTCCGCGAGGAGTGGGACGCGCGGCGCCGGCTCGCTCCCGTCGTGTCCACTCCGACGATCGAGGCGGCGATCGACGCCGCGACCACGGCGGGCGCCTGGGGGGGCAAGGCCTGCGGCGCTGGAGGCGGCGGGTGCGTCGTGTTCCTGGCGCCGAAGGACCGGCGCGAGGCCGCCGTCACCGCGCTGGAAGAGCTCGGCCGCGGCAGCGTCCTGGACGTCGCGGTCGAGAATCGGGGGCTGACCGTCGAGGGCTAGGAGCGGCTCGCGCTCAGCCGCGGGTCTTCATCCAGCGGACGCATTTCTCCAGCTCCTGCCGCATCTCTCCCGCCGAGGGCGCCCGCCAGTGGCTTCCATGACCCGGCAGCACCCACTCGAAGCGATGGTCCAGCAGACGCTCCATGGACCGGATCTGCTCGGTCCAGGAATACCAGCAGGCGTCGCGAAACGCGATGAGCCCGCCGCGCCGCTTCGAGTAGGCGAGGTGGTCGCCGGTGAAGAGATAGGTCTCCTTCCAGAGCAGGACGGCGTGCCCCGCCGTGTGTCCCGGCGTGGGGATCGCGACCAGATCGGGAGCCAGGGCGATCGGGTCGTCGCCGGCCAGCCGCCGCTCGACGGAGGCCGTGTCGCGGGTGATGTCCCGCTCGTGCAGAACGCGCTCGCATCCGAAGCGCGACCGGATCGCCTCGTGGTCGGCGACGTCGTCACGATGCGTCAGAAACATCGTCGCGAGGCCGCCCCGGCGCTCGATCTCGGCCAGCAGCGGCCCGGCCGCCCGCGGGGAGTCCACCAGGACGTTCCCGCCGGCTCGCTCCACGAGCCAGCTCCAGGCGCCGAAGGAGCGCTCGGAGGTGTAGCCGCAGAAGGAGATGCCGGGGGCGATCTGCTCGGGAAAGGCCGCGGCGGCCGGCCGGGCATCCGCCTTGGGCTCGGTCCCGATCGAGGAGGTCGGGCAGGCGACGAGCGCCATCATGGCGCGGAGCTGCTCGGGCGCTCCCCGGGGCTGCCTCTGGACGTAGGAATAGCCCGGGCCCTGGGTGAAGACGCCCGGGGCGACGCGCCGGCAGGTGTCGCAGTCGATGCAGCTCGAGTCGACGTAGAGCGCGCCGGGCGCGTTCTCGGGGAGCCGGAGGGAAGGGATGGCCACCGGGAATGCCTCAGATCTTCGCCAGCCGCTCCCGCGTCCGCTCGCTGCGGACGTTGCCGGTGTTCAACGTCGTCCCCGGCTCGATCAGCATGACCCAGCACTCCTCGGGCGAGACCGGCATGTGCTCGACGCCGCGAGGGACGATGACGAACTCGCCCGCGCGAACCTCGACGTCTCTGTCGCGGTAGCGCATCGTGAAGCGGCCCTTCACGACCAAGAACATCTCGTCCTCGTTCTCGTGGGAGTGCCAGAGGAAGTCCCCCTGGAAGCGGACGAGCTTGACGAGATGATCGTTCACCTCGCCGACGATCTTCGGCGACCAGTGCTCGGTGAAGAGCGCGAACTTCTCGTCGAGGTTGACCTTGTCCACGACCTAGAACTTCAAGCCGAGGCCGATCGTCGAGGAGAAGTCTTCGTCCCCGCCTCGGTCGCCCGAGATCGTGATCGGGACGTAACGAGCGTCCATTCGGAGCGAGAACTGAGAGGAGAACAGGTAATTCACGCCTCCGGTGACGAGCCAGCCCACGCCGTCCTGCTCCAGTTCGGGCAAGGCCGTTTCGACCCGCGCAGCCCCTACCGGTGCTGGCGGTGGCGCTGCCGGGTAGGTCACCGGAGCCGCAAACGGAACGACGGAGCTCACCCGTGCATAGTGGAATCCGCTTCCGGCGAAGGGCTTCCAGCGCGAGCTCGAGGGGAAATGGTAGAGGGCAGCGGCGTCGACAATGGTGGCCTCCTCGAAATCCCCTTCGCGCCGGGAGACGCTGACCTCCGAGGAGATCTTCGAGGTCCAGAAATAGCCGATACCCAGCTGGGCGGCGCCGTCGTAGCCGAACCCGTCGATGTCGCTGTAGAAGAACGCCGGCTCGAACCCGGCGAAGAGTTCGAACTTGCGCTCCTGTGCCTGTTGCGGCGGCTGCTGCGGCGCCGCCTGCGGCTCCTGCGCGGGCAGGCCGGCCGCAATCAGGACCGCGGCGAGACCGGCGAGAGCCATTGCTCGGGTCGATCGCCGGCTTGCGAAGTCACGCGATCCCTGCATGAGCACCTCCGCGTTCCCACTCATGATCTCTCCAACCTGGGCACGCCGCAACCGCTCAGAGAACCGGCAGGATGGCGTACGAGCCCCCACGCAGCTCCTCCAGAATCCCGGGACGGGACGGACTCCATCCGAAGAGCCTCCGCGCGAGCTCGGAGGAAATCCGCTGATCCATGGCGAGCGCATCGGCGTACGGGCCCAGCGCATCGCGGGCCGCTTCGAGCGGCCAGCTCTCGACTCTTTCCGGGACGCCCGCCGCCTGGGCGGCGGCCTCGGCGATCTCCCGGAGGGTCACGGCGCTCGCGGCGGCGGCGTTGACGACGGTTCCCGGCTCGGCCCGTGAGAGCAGCGCGACCTGAAGATCCGCCAGGTCCTCGACGTGCACCACCGGCCATCGGTTCTCGCCGCTGCCGACGATCCGCACGACGCCCTTCTCGCGTCCCTCGTCGACGAGCGTCCCGGGAATGCCCGCCCCACGCCCGTAGCAGATGGCCCCGCGGACGATCGATGCGCGCAGGCCCTGGCGCGCGAAGCCGAAGACGCGCTCCTCGACGGACGGGCGCCACGCGGAGATCGCCGCGGGGTTCAACGGGAAGCCCTCGTCGGCGACCTGCCCGCCCGTGTCGCCGTAGATCCAGACGCCGCTGGTGTAGACGAAGGGGAGATTCCTCCCCGCGGCCTCGCCGAGCATCGCGGAGACCGCCTCGCGGTCGAGATCGCCGTCGCCGGTGGTTCCGGCATGCAGGACCGCGTCGGACTTCTTGACGGCGGCCTCCAGCGTCTCGGGCTCGCGCAGATCTCCGAGGACAGGCGTCACGCCGCGGAGGGCCAGGTGCGTAGCGGCCTCCTCCGAGCGCGCGAGGCCGATCACCGCGTGGCCGGCGGCGCGCAGCGCGTCCGCCGCGGCCGATCCGATGTAGCCGGTGGCGCCGGTCACGAACACCCGCATGGCGCTCTCCGCCGCGCTACATCCGGGAAGGCTCGGGAATTCCGAGCAGGTCGAGCAGGACTTTCATCTCCCGCTCGAACAGACGCGCCACGGCGATCCGGCGGTGACGCAGTTCCGCGTCGGCCTCCGCCACGATCGGATGGCGGTGGTAGAAGTGGTTGAAGGACTGCGCCAGGGTGAACGCGTGGCGGGCCAGGGTCGAGAGCTCGAGCGAATCCACGGCGCGCTCCGCGACGTCCACGGTCGAGGCGATCTCCAGCAGGATCGCCCAGAGATCGTCCTCCCAGCTCGCGGTTTCGGGGACCCCGGCCTCCGGGATCCCGCGCTCCTCGAGCTTGCGGAAGATGTTGCCGGCGCGAACGAGCGCGTACTGCAGATACGGGCCGGTGTCGCCCTCGAAGTTCAGCGCCTCGGCGAAGTCGAACGCGATGACCTTGTTGCGGCCGAACTTGAGCAGGAAGTAGCGCAGGGCGCCGATCGCAATCGCCCGGGCGTCCTGCGCGGCGTCCTCGTCGCCGATTTCTCGCCGGCGGTCGACCTCCGCGCGCGAGCGCTCGGTCAGCAAGGCCACGAGGTCGTCCGCCTTGACGCCCAGTCCCCGCCGTCCCGACATCTCGACGAAGGGCTTGCGCTCCTCCTCGGCGGTCAGGCGGTACTCGTCCCCGAAGCGCTCCGAGAGCTCGCGGGCCGCGGCGGGGGAGAGGGCGACCATCTCGTAGGCGAAGTGCGTGGAGGCGTCCGCCTCCTTCTGGAATCCGAGCACGCGCAGCCCCTCGCGAACCACCTTCTGCGGATAGGACTGCCGCGCATCGATGACGTTGACGACGCGGGAAGCGCGTCCGAAGCGCGGCGCCCCCGCCTCGCCCTCTCCGGGCGCCGTCTTCCACACGGTGTGCCCGCGCACGGCCGCGGGGATCTCCTCTGCGGTCACGGCGCCGGAGTCCCAGCGCGGCACCAACCGCGCATAGGAGAAGTCCACGCCGAGCAGCCCAAACTTCCAGAGCTGGTACGCGATGTCCTTGCCGGTGTAGGTCACGGTGCCGTTGGAGCGCACGAGGATCTTGTCGGGCTCTTCGAGACCGGCGAACTCCTCCGAGCCCGCCAGCCGGAGGACCCAGCAGCCCGCGTGCTTGCCCTCCGTCTCCTTGATGAGGGAGCCCGAGGCCTTCAGCATTTCGAAAGCGCGCGCCCAGAAGTGCCGGTGAAGGACCTCGCTCTCGCTGGGAAGCAGGTCGTAGGCGATTCCCAGTCGTCCCATGGTGGCGAGGTGGGCGGAAACGACCGCCTCGACGACGGCGGAGGCGATCGCCGCGATCTCGTTGCCTCCCGCCTCGATCGCGTGCAGGACCTCCTCGCGCCAGGCGCGCGTCTCTGGTTTCTGCTCGTAGATTCTCCCGACCTCGGCATAGAGGCCCCAGCAGAGGTACGCGAATCCCTGCGGGTAGGCCGGCTCGCCGGGCAGGGCGGCCTCGCGAATGACGCCCGCCGCGTCCTCCGGCGTGCGCACGCCCTTGGCATGCCAGAGCCCTGCCACGACGTCGGCGACCTGCACTCCGGTGTCGTCCAGGTAGTTCTGGACCTCGACCTCGTGGCCCAGGAAGCGCAGGGTCCGCACGAGCACGTCTCCCAGGACGGCGTTTCGCAGGTGGCCGATGTGGGCGGCCTTGTTGGGGTTGATGTTCGTGTGCTCGACGACGACCTTGCCCGGGCGGGACTCGCGTGGCGGCGGCGGCGCGGAGAGCGCCCGCGCAAACGCACCGCGCTCCAGGAAGAAGTTCAGGTAGCCCGCGCCCTCGACGCGCGCCGAGGCGACTCCCGACGGCAGGCGCAGGGCCGCGGCGAGGTCCGCGGCGATTGCCCGAGGTGGCTTTCTCAGGACGCGCGCCAGGTCGAATGCGGCCGGTGTCGCGAGATCGCCGAGCTCGACTTTGGGAGGCCGCTCCAGCACGACCCGCGTCAGCGGTGCGCCCAGTGCCTCGCGCGCGGCGGTGATCACCGAATCCGCGAGCGCGCGGCGCACAGAGGCGAGCTGTCCGCTCATGGGGGCGGCAGTATAGCCGCCGGTCGCGAGCGCGGCGGTACAATGCCCTCATGCCCGGGGGCTCGTTGGTTCGATCGGTCTCCATCGATGCCCCGGTCTCCGACGCCTTCGACGCCGTCACGCGAGTCTCCGAGATGCTCTCCTGGCTCTGCGAGGGCGCGCTCGTAGGCCTGCGCGAGGGGGGGAACTGGGCCGTCGGCTTCACCGACGCGCGGGGACGCACCGAGGCGACCGTTCTCGGCAAGATCGCGTCCCTGGAGCCGGGGCGTCGCTTGAGGGTCCACGACATCTCCTACGAGCCGAGCCTTGGGGAGCCGCTCGAGGGGCTCGCGGTGGAGTGGAGCTTCGCGGAGCGCGACGGCGGCTGCGTCGTGACGGTCCGCGCGGAGGTCCCGGACGCCGGACCGGCCTATGACGAGTACTTCGCCGCGATCGGGCCGGAGTGGGAGTCGACCCTTGCCGAGATGAAGCGCTACCTGGAGGGCCCCCGCGAGCGGCGGATCTTCGTAGAGCAGGGACTGCCGGAGAACTGAAACCGGGAATCGGGAATGGGAAATGGGGAATCGAAGCCGGGAGGCGAGGACTCCATTCCGCATTCCCCATTACCCATTCCCGTTGCCACGCCGTAAGATCGGGCCGTGACCGCGACTTCGTCCCCCTGCCCGCTCTGCGCCGACACCGGCTGGATCCTGGAATCCGAAGAGGGTGTCAAGCGGGCCCGGCCGTGCGGTTGCCAGACTTCGCGGCGGCGATCGGAGCGCCTCGCCGCGACGGAGATCCCGGACCGCTACAGGGACTGCAATTTCGATAACTTTTCCGACATCAACAACCCCTCGCTGATGCGGGCCAAGCGCGTCGCGCGCGAGTTCACCGACACCTACCCCGACGTCGAGGCGGGGCTGCTGCTGGTGGGGCCGTCGGGCCGGGGCAAGACGCACCTCGCGTGCGCGATCCTCTCCGAGCTCGTGTCGCGCAAGGGCGTGGCCGGCCTCTATGCGGACTTCTCCGACCTGCTGTTGAAGATCCAGACGAGCTTCCGCCCGGACGCCGACTCCACGAAGGAGTCGATCCTCCATCCGTATGCCGACGCGGAGCTGCTCGTGCTCGACGAGCTGGGCGCCTCGAAGCCTCATCCCTGGGTGCTGGACGTGCTCTACAACCTGCTCAACACGCGCTACAACCGCCGTCGCGTGACGATCGTGACGTCGAATTTCGAGGACGAGCCCGACGCCGCATCCGGCGAGCGCGACCGCCTCGAGGACCGCGTCGGCAGCCGCATCCGCAGCCGCCTCTTCGAGATGTGCCTCCTGGTTCCCCTGCGCGGCGACGACTTCCGCCGCACGGTCGTGCAGGGCCGCATCCAGTCGCGGTTTTGAGCCGCCGCGCGCTGTTCCCGGCGGCCGGCGCCGTCCTTCTCGCAGCCGCATGCGCGACGAAGCCCGCGCCGGCGCCCAGCGCGCCGTCCCCGGCGGGACCCGCCACGGCGCCATCACCGACTCCCGTCGCCGCCGGACCGTCCGCCCCCGCCGCTCCCGTCGCGGCACCGTCCGGGGTATGGATGCGCATCGGGCTGAAATCCGACCAGACGGAGCTGCTGCTGGGATCGACCGGCGCACCCTGGATCGTCGCCTCGAGCGGCCGCCGGTTCGCGTTCCGGGGGCCCCTGCGGCTCAAGCCCGAGGGAGCGGCGGCCGCGAGCTTCCAGGTGCAGGCGGGCGCCTACTCCCAGGAGGATCCCGCGCGGCAAAAGGCTGCGCGTCTCGCCGAGGCCTTTCAGGTCGAGGCCGGCGTCGCGTTCGCCGCCGAGCGGGGCGTCTACCGCGTCCTGCTCGGGCGCTTCGCCACGAAGGCGGACGCCGAGGCCTTCGTCGCGCGCCTCGAAGCCGCGGGCGAGGAGGGCTTTCCGGTCGCCGGGTCTCCGGTGCCCACGGCATCCGCCGCGGTCGCCATCGCCGGCGAGGACGGCGCCGTGCACCGCCTCGCCTCGCCGATCGACCTCACGCCCGGCGCGGCCGACACGCGCGCCGTGGTCGAGGGGACCGCGTATCGCGGGAGCCTGCGCGTGGTCGTGAACAGCCGGGGAACCCTGAACCTCGTGAACCTCGTCGATCTCGAGGAGTACCTCTACGGCGTGATCCCCGCGGAGATGGGCCCGCGCCGCTTCAACGAGATCGAGGCGCTGAAGGCGCAGGCGGTCGCCGCGCGCACCTACGCCATGGCGCACCGCGGCCAGTTCGAGGCCGAGGGCTATGACCTCTGCGCGACGCCGAAGTGCCAGGTCTACTCGGGCCGCGACGCGGAGGATCCGCTCTCGAGCGCCGCCGTCGACGCCACGCGAGGCATCGTGCTCGCACACGAGGGCCGCTTCGCGGACGCGCTCTTCGTCTCGACGTGCGGCGGGCGAACCGAGAACGTCGAGAACGTCTTCGGGGAAACCCCCGTGCCCTACCTCGTCTCCGTGGAGTGCGCCGAGCTGCCCGTGGAGGTCGTGCCCGGCGCACGCGTTCCAAGTCCCGCCGGCTCGGGTCTCTCGGGCATGGCCTGGAGGGGATACGTCCTGCGCCGCCACGCGCCCAGGCGCCGCGCGAGCCGCGGCGCGGCGCTGGAAACGGCGCTGGGCTGGGCCGGCGTGCGCGGTGCCGCCTCGGCGCCGTCCTCGCTCGAGCCCGCGGTGGTTTACCCCTCGACGCTCGCCGCCTTCGCGCTGTCGGAGCCTCGGGATCTGCACCTGCTGCCCCGCGACGCCGCCTACTATCGCGAGAGCCCGGCCGCGGCGGCGGGCCTTCCGGAGCGCGCCCGCGCGGCGTACGACTTCTTCTACCGATTCCGTTTGGGAGCGGGCGAGCCGCTTCCGCCGCCGGACCGCCCGATGTCCGAGGACGTGTATGCGGGACTGCTGTTCTCCGCGGCCATTCGCCTCGGCGGCGTGACCGAGGGCTCCGGGCGGTTCGTCTCCCGCGAGGGCTCCAACCTCTGGGTGAAGACCGCCGAAGGACGCGCGGGCGTCCCGCTCGATCCCGAGACCCCCTTCGCGCGCAAGATCGGCGAGGAATACCGGCCGGCCTCCGAGCTGACGCTCCGTCCCGGCGACCGCCTGCGCTGGTGGCGGCGCGGCACGGAAGTTCTCGCGCTCTGGGTGGAGCAGGAGGTCGATGCCGTCGCCTTCGAGCGGGAGTCCGCCTGGACCGAGTGGATGCGCCGCGTCTCGGGGCGGGAGCTCGCGCGGCGGATGTCGGGCCGCGTCGCCGGCACCGAGGTCCGCGAGCTGACCGTGCGGCGGCGCAGCCCGGCGGGACGCGCCGTCGAGCTGGAGGTCGTCACCGATCAGGCCTCCATCGTCCTTCAGAGGTTCGATCTTCGTCAGGCGGTCGAGATGCCCGAGATGCTCTTCACGGTGCAGAAAGTGGCCGGGCCGGAGGGGGAGGTCGAGTTCCTCTTCCTCGGCCGAGGCTGGGGCCACGGCGTGGGGCTCTGCCAGAACGGCGCCTACGGAATGGCGTTGGCCGGCAAGACCTGGGTCGAGATCCTGCGGCACTACTACACGGGCGCCGATCTCGTCACGTCGGAAGGCATTTCCGCGGGTCCGCCCTCGACGCGCTGACGGCGCATCCCGCGCCGAATTAGAATGGGCGCGATGAGCACCGTCCTTTCTCCCGACCGGGAAGCGGTCCGCAAGGCCGCCCGCGACTTCGCGGAGTCCGAGATCCGTCCGCACGTGATGCGGTGGGACGAGGCGCAGGAGTTCCCGCGCGAGGTCTTCCGCAAGCTCGGCGAGCTCGGGTTCCTCGGCGTGCTGTTCCCGGAGGAGTTCGGGGGCTCGGGGATGTCCTACATGGACTATGCGGCGATCGTCGAGGAGATCGCGTGCGTGGATCCCTCGGTCGCCCTCGCGCTGGCGGCACACAACTCGCTGGGGTCGAATCACATCTTCCAGTTCGGCTCGGAGGCCCAGAAGCGTCGCGTGATCCCGAAGCTGGCTTCCGGGGAATGGCTGGCGGCCTGGGGCCTGACCGAAGCGGAGGCGGGCTCGGACTCCTCCGGCACGCGCACGACGGCGGTCCGGGCGGGAGGGGAGTGGGTTCTCAACGGGTCGAAGAACTTCATCACCAACGCCTCGGTCGCCCGCATGGCCGTCTTGATGGCGGTGACCGAGCGCGAGCGCGGCCGCCATGGAATCTCCGCGTTCCTGGTGGACCTGACGAGCCCGGGCATCCGCGTGGGCAAGAAGGAAAACAAGCTCGGGATGCGGGCCTCGGACACCTGCACGCTGGTCATGGAGGACTGCCGTGTCCCGGAGGACGCCCTGCTCGGCGCCGAGGGCAGCGGCTGGGTCGATGCGATGGCGATCCTCGACGGCGGCCGCATTTCGATCGCGGCGCTCTCCGTGGGGCTCGCGCGCGGCGCCTACGAGGCCTCGCTCGCATACGCACGGGAGCGGCGCCAGTTCGGTCGGCCGATCGCGGATTTCCAGGCGATCCAGTTCTACCTCGCGGAGATGGCGACCGACATCGACGCCGCGCGTCTGCTGACCGAGCGCGCCGCCGCGGCGAAGGACGGCGGCGAGGTCGTGACCCGTCTCTCCGCGCAGGCGAAGCTCTTCGCGTCCGAGATCGCGGTGCGCGTCACCGACCGCGCCGTGCAGATCCACGGCGGCTACGGCTTCACGAAGGACTTCCCGGTGGAGAAGTACTACCGGGACGTCAAGCTCTGCACCATCGGCGAGGGCACGAGCGAGATCCAGAAGGTCGTCATCGCGAAGAGCCTCCTGGCGGGGCGGTGAGCCCCGACACCGGCGGCATCGTCAAAGGCGTTCTCGCCAGAGAACCCCGCGCGATCGGGCGTGCGATCTCCGCGGTCGAGCGGGGAGAAGGCTTCGGAGACTTGCTTCGCGCGCTCTATCCGCGCACGGGTCGCGCCCGCATCGTCGGAATCACCGGCCCGCCGGGGGCGGGCAAGTCCACGCTGGTGCAGAGGCTGGCGCAGGAGCTGCGCCGCCGCGGAGGGACCGTCGGCATCGTCGCGGTCGATCCCTCCTCGCCCTTCACCGGCGGGGCGATCCTCGGGGATCGGATCCGCATGAGCGAGATCTACACGGATCCCGGCGTCTTCATCCGCTCGATGGCCACGCGCGGCACGCTGGGGGGCCTCGCGCGCGCCACCAGCGACGCGGTGGACGTGCTGGACGCGGCAGGCTTCACGACCGTGCTCGTCGAGACGGTCGGCGTGGGGCAGGACGAGGTGGACATCGCCCGCGCGGCGGACACGACGGTCGTGGTGCTCGTGCCCGGCCTGGGCGACGACATCCAGGCGATCAAGGCGGGGATCCTGGAGATCGGCGACGTGTTCGTGGTCAACAAGGCCGACCGCGACGGCTCCGACAGAGCGGTCGCCGAGCTGACCATGATGCTCGACCTCTCGCATCCGGCCTCCTGGCGGCCGCCGATCCTACGAACCGTGGCCCCGCGTGCCGAGGGTATCGTCGAGGCGATCGAGGCCGTGGAGAGGCACGCGGCGCACCTGGCGGCGTCGGGCGAGGGGAGCGAAAGGCGCCGCCGCCGCGCCCGCGCGCGCCTGCTGGATCTGCTCGAGGAGCGCTTCCGGCGGACGGTCGAGTCGCGGGCGCCCGAGGCCGAGGGCCTCGAGGAGGCCGTCGGCAAGGTCCTCGAGCGGCGAGAGGATCCCTACGCCGCCTCGCGCCGCCTCTACGAGAGGCTCCTGCGGGAGCCCGTCGGGCAGACGCGATGAAGCCCTCGCGTGTCGATCACGTCGGCATCGCGGTGG
>DATBIJ010000189.1:0-7589 GCA_036557025.1 Thermoanaerobaculia bacterium
CGAGACCGATCGCTTCGAAGTACCCGATCGCCTCGGTCGTGGCGCTGCTGTTTCGCTACGGGTCGATCCCGATCGTGATGGTCTCTCTCCCCGCCCTGCTCGCGTTCGACTACCGCGCCTCGGCCGCCGCCTGGGCGAGCCTCGCCGCCGTGGTCCTCTTCTGCACGGTCATCCCCTACTTCCTGAACTTCTGGGCGCTGTCGCACACCGACGCCTCCCGGGTGGCCTTCTACGTCTTCCTGCAGCCGCTCGTCACCACCGCGCTGGCGATACTTCTGCTCGGCGAGGGACTGACGAAGAGAACCGTCGCGGCGGGCGGCCTGATCCTCGCAGGCCTGGCGGTCTCTGCGATCCGCGGCCGCCTCCTGCGCCGACCCGTCCCGTGACGGCTTCCGCGCGTGATGGCGTCGCCGTCGTCATCCCGGTTCTCAACGAGCGCGCCGCGCTCCCGCTCGTGGTCGCGGAGATCCCGAGGGAGTGTGTCGATCGCATCGTGGTCGTCGACAACGGCTCGACGGACGGGACGCGCGAGATCGCGGCGGCGCTGCCGGTCGAGGTCGTGGTCGAGCCGCGGCGCGGCTACGGGAGCGCCTGCCTCGCGGGCGCGGCGGCTCTGCGCGATGCGCCGCCGAAGATCCTCGTCTTCCTCGACGGCGACCATTCCGACCGGCCCGAGGAGCTGCCCCTGCTGCTCCAGGCGATCGCGTCGGGCGCCGACGTGGTGATCGGGTCCCGCACGCTGGGCCGGCGCGAGCCGGGAGCGCTGCTGCCGCAGGCCCGGTTCGGCAACGCCCTGGCCTGCGGCCTCATGCGCCTGCTGACCGGCCATCGCTACACGGACCTCGGGCCCTTCCGCGCCCTGCGCTGGGAAGCGTACGAGTCCCTCGCGATGGCCGACAGAGGCTTCGGCTGGACCTGCGAGATGCAGATGAAGGCGGCGCGTCGGGGCCTGCGCATCGCCGAGGTTCCCGTCTCCTACCGGCGCCGGATCGGCGTCTCCAAGATCACGGGCACGGTCTCGGGCACGGTGCGCGCGGGGGCGAAGATCCTTTCGACGATCGCCCGCTACGGCCTGCGGGGCTGACGTTTAGCGGTCGGCGGCCGCGGCGTCGAGGATCTCCCCGATCCGCTCGATCCAGTCCAGGTGCTCGGGCTTCATGAGCACCGATCGCAGGGCCGTCACCGTCTCTCTGTCGCGAGCGACCTCGTCTCCGAACGCGAAGAACGCCGCCGGAAGCTCCGCCAGCGCGAGATGGAGCCCGCGGCGGGCCGCCTCGGCGAAGAGGCGCCGCGCCGCCGCCGAGGACGCCGAGAGACTCGAGGCCCGCACGGCCCAGACGACGATGTCGAGCTGGGGCGGAAACGCCGGGACGAACCGGGCGTTCCGGGACAGCCGCGCGAAGAGGGCCAGCGCCGCCTCGCGCGAGGCCTCCAGCCGCTTCGCGAACGCGCCGCCGCGGACCAGCGGCAGCAGCCTCTGCGTCGCCCAGAGCGCCACCGCGCTCGCGCCGGCACGCGAGCACTCCAGCGTGATCTCGCCCAGGTGGAGGTCTCCCGAGGAAAAGTACGTGTACGGGGAGTCGTGCTTGTAGAAGCGCCCGACTCTGGGATCGCGAAACAGCACCGCCCCGCACCCGTAGGGTTGGAGACCATGTTTGTGCGGGTCGACGACGATGGAGTCCGCCTCGCCGATCAGATCCAAGGCCCGCGACGCCTCCTCGTCGACGTTTTCCGCGAGGACGAAGTAGCCGCCGTACGCCGCGTCGGCATGGAGTCGGAAGGGGTGGTGCCGACGTCGCTCGAGGATCTCCCGCAGCGGATCGACGGCGCCGCAGGCCGTCGTCCCCATCGTCGCCACCACGGTGCCGACGTCGCCGCGCGAAAGCTCGCGCTCCAGGGCGGCGGGGTCCATGCGACCCCGCCGGTCGCAGGCCACCGCGCGAAACGGAATCCCCAGCACCGCGCTCAGGCGGGAGTGCGTGTAGTGCGCCTGCTCGGACGCGACGACGGCCTTTCCGGGCGCGAGACTCCCCGCGACCCAGAGCGCTTCCAGGTTGGCCATCGTGCCGCCGCCCGCGAGGTGCCCCAGGTGCTCCTTCCAGCCGAACATGCCCGCGAGCTCCGCGACCGCCTCGTGCTCCATCGCGGAGCTCGCCCGTCCGCCGTCGAGCGCGTGGTTGTTCGGGTTGATCCACATCGCGAGCGCGTAGGCCGTGCGCGCCAGGGGGTGGGGCGGCTTCAGCATTTGGCCGGCGTACAGCGGGTGGAAGTAGGGGTAGTTGTCCCGCAGCCTCTCGGCCGCGGCGAGCAGGATCGCTTCCGCGTCGGCGTCGATTCCGTCGACGCCCGCGGCGGGCAGCGACTCGAAGCCGTTCTCGAGACGCTCGAGGGCGTCGCGCAGCGCTCGCAGGGAGGCCTTGTCGAACAGCTCCGGACCCCGATCGGTCACGGCCGTAGCCTACCGAACCTGCCGTACCTGCGCCGCTTCCGCCGAGCCTTTGGTACTGTTGCGCCACGCCCCGACGCACATGACGCCAGACTCCCGGCCGCCCACGGTCTCCGACAGCGAGCCGCCGACGCTCTCGCGCCGCCTCGGCGTGTTCGACGCCACCATGATCGTGATGGGCGGCATCATCGGGTCGGGGATCTTCCTCCTGCCTTCCGTCGTCGCGCGCCACGTCCCGACGACGGCGGCCTTCCTCGCCGCCTGGGCCGCGGGCGGAGCCATCGCGATGGCCGGCGCGTTCATCTATGCCGAGCTCGCGTCGAGGAGGCCCGACGTGGGGGGCCAGTACGCCTTCTTGCGCGAGGCCTACCACCCCGTGGTCGCGTTCTCCTACGGGTGGGGGCTCCTGCTCGTCGTTCAGACCGGCGGAATGGCCGCAAGCGCCATCGCCGCCGAGCGCTACCTGCGAGAGCTGTTCGGCGTGGCTCTGCCCGACGGGTTCGTCGCGGCGATCGTGCTCCTGGCGCTGACCCTGATCAACTGCCTGGGGGTCCGCGCCGGCTCGACCACGCAGTCCCTTCTCATGCTGGCCAAGATCGCGGCGATCCTGGCCCTCGTCTTCTTCGGCCTGATCGCGCGCCGGTCGCCCTCGGCCTCGGTCGCGCCGCTCGAGCCGCCCTCCTGGACGCTCGCCGCGGCGATGCTCGCGGCCCTGGTCCCGATCCTCTTCGCCTACGGGGGCTGGCAGACGGCGACCTTCGTCTCCGGCGAGATGCGCGAGCCTCGCCGCGACCTGCCGCGCGCGCTGATCATCGGGGTCCTGGGCGTCATCGCCTGCTACGCCCTCGTCAGCGCCGTGTGTCTCCGGGTTCTGGGTCCGGCAGGCCTCGCGGCCTCGCAGGCTCCCGCCTCGGACGTCATGCGCGTCGCGCTGGGCGAGGCCGGCGCGCGGGTCATCGCGATCGGGATCGCGCTCTCGACGCTTGGCTTCCTCTCCCAGAGCATGCTGACGGCACCGCGCGTCTACTACGCGATGGCGAAGGACGGCCTCTTCTTCCGCGGAGTCGGCTGGGTGCACGCCGGCACGCGCGCCCCGGTCGTGGCGATCGCCCTCCAGGGGATCCTCGCGATCGTCATCGCGCTCTCCGGACGTTACGAGCAGATCCTGAACTACGTCGTGTCGGTCGACTGGATCTTCTTCGGCCTCACCGCCGCCTCGCTCTTCGTCTTCCGGCGTCGCGACGCCTCCGGCGCCGGCGAGCCGGCGGGGGGATTCCGGGTCCCCGGCCACCCCGTGACGACCGGCCTCTTCGTCCTGGTCGCGGCGGCCGTCGTCGCGACCACGCTGGTCGAGAGCACGACCCACGCCGCGATCGCCGTCGGCATCCTCCTGGCGGGACTGCCGGCCTACCTCTTCTGGAGCCGTCGCCGGCACCCGGCATGACCGCCCCCGCGTGGCACACGCGCTCGGAGCTGATCGCCTGGGTCAAGCGACATGGCGGCGGCCGCTTCTCGCTGGCGGCCAGCGGAATCCGACCCTTCCCGCTCGAGGAGCTCGGCGCGTCGCTCGAGCAGATCGAGATCAACGGACCGAGCGCCTACGGCTACCCGCCGTTGCAGCGGGCGCTGGCGCAAAAGTGCGGTGTCCCCGAGGACCGCCTCGTCGCCGCGGTCGGATGCACGATGGCGAACCACGTGGCCTTCGCCGCGATCCTCCAACCGGGCGACCACGTCGTGATCGAGAAGCCCTGCTACGAGCCTCTCCCGGCGCTCGCGCGTCACCTCGGCACCGACGTCGCCTTCTTCGACCGGCGCCCGCAGGAGGGCTGGGAGATCGATCCGGAGCGGGTCCTCGCGGCGTGCACGCCGGCCACGCGGCTCATCGTGATCACGAACCTGCACAACCCGAGCGGCGCCCTGACTTCCGAGGCGACCCTGAGACGGCTCGGAGAGATCGCGCGGCAAGTCGGAGCCCGGGTCCTGGTCGATGAGGTCTATCTCGACATGGTCGAGATCGAGGGCGGCTCCCCGCCCGTCTCGGCCTCTCGTCTCGGAGACGAGTTCGTCGTCACCTCGAGCCTGACGAAGGCCTACGGCTTGAACGGGCTGCGCTGCGGCTGGGTGCTCGCGGAGCCGGATCTCGCGTCCCGCATGTGGGGGGTCTTCGATCTGTTCCTGTCGATCCCCGCGCATCCCGCGGAGCGGCTGAGCGTCCTGGCCCTCTCCCGTCTGGAGACCGTCGCGCGGCGGTCCCGGGCCATCCTCCAGGCGAACCGCGCGGCGCTGCGCTCCTTCGTCGCCTCGCGGCAGGACCTGGAGATCGATCCCCCGTCGTTCGGGGCCGTCGCTTTCCCCCGATGGTGCGGCGGCGATGCCGAGCGCGTCTGCACCATCGCGCGCGAGGCGCACGAGACCGCCGTCGTCCCCGGCCGGCTCTTCGGAAGTCCCGGGCACTTCCGCATCGGCATCGGCGAGGATCCCCCGGCCGTGGCCGAGGGCCTTCGCCGCCTCGGCCTGGCTTTGGATTCGGCGGGCCGGGATAGTGTGCCGCCGCGATGAAGCTCCCCTTCTACGCGCGGATTCTCGTCGCGATCGCCGCGGGTGTGGGTCTGGGCCTGCTGGCCGGTCCCCGCGCGGCTCCGCTGGGCGACGCCGGCAGGCTCGTCATCACGCTGATCAAGGCCTTCGCCGCTCCCCTGCTCTTCTTCGCGATCGTCGACGCCTTCCTGCGAACGAGCTTCCGCGGCAAGAGCGCCGCGCGCATGGTCGCGGTCTCGCTGATCAACGCGGTGATCGCGCTGACGATCGGCTTGCTCCTCTCCAACCTGCTCCGGCCCGGCGAGGCCTCCGAGGCCCTGCGGCGCGTGGCGGGCGCGTCGGGCGCTCCGGCTCCCGCGCAGAAGCTCGATTTCTCGCGGGTGCTCTCGGGCCTGATCCCGACCAGCATCGCCGAGCCGTTCGTCGAGAACACGATCCTGACGATCGTCGTGCTCGCGGTGTTGATCGGCGCGGCCCTGCGCACGGTCCGCGCGCGCGCCCCCGAGGAGGCGGCCGCGATCGCGACGATCGAGCACTCCGTTGCCGTCCTGCTGCGGGTCTTCGAGGTGATCCTCTTCTGGATCATCGCGCTCGTGCCCTTCGCCGTCTTCGGCGTCGTCGCGCAGATCGTCGGCCAGCATGGCTTCGAGCCCTTCGCGGGACTGCTGCCCTACGTCGGCGTGGCCCTTCTGGGGCTCGCGATCCAGGTCTTCGTCGTCTACCAGGCGTGGCTGGTGCTCGCGGCCCGCATGCCGCTACGCCGCTTCTGGACGCACGCCCGCGACCCGGTGGTCTACGCGCTCGGCGCCTCCTCCAGCCTCGCGACGCTGCCCGTGACCCTGCGCAGCCTCGACAGGCTCGGCGTCTCCCCGGCCTCCGCGCGCCTGGCGGCGTGCGTCGGGACGAACCTCAACAACGACGGGATCCTGCTCTACGAGGCCTTCGCGGTTCTCTTCGTCGCGCAGGCGCACGGCATCCCCCTGGACCTGTCGAGCCAGATCCTGGCGGCACTCGCCTGCCTCGTCGCCGGCATCGGAATCGCCGGCATCCCGGAGGCCGGGCTGATCTCGCTCGCGCTCGTGCTGGGAACCGTCGGCCTGCCCGTGGACCTGCTGCCGCTGCTGCTCACCGTCGACTGGCTGCTCTCTCGAGCGCGGGCGATGACCAACGTCACCTCCGACATGGTCGTGGCGTCGGTGCTGGAGCGCTACAGAGAGAAGGATTCCGCCGACCCCCGCTGAAGACGCCCTACGGAGGCGTGCACGTGCAGTAGCGAATCGGCCCCTCCTGCACGAACGTGCAGCCGAAGTCGGGCGGATTCGGGCACGTCGGCAGCTGGCAGCGGAAGGCGCCTCCCGTGGAGATCATCATGCAGGCCCCGAGCGCCGCGTTGGCGGCTTCCGGGTAGCGGGCGTGGTAATCGCCGCGGCTCATGATTTCGAGGATGGGCCCGGCCGTTCCCGGCAGGACGAGGATCACGCCGTCGGTCACGATCGTGTCGGTCGGCGAGAGGCGATGGTCGGCGAGGTGGCCGCCCAGCACCGGGAAGGCGACCCGGAACTCGACTTTGTCTGCGTCGATGCTTTGCTGCACGAATCCGGTGGTGCGCAGAATTGCCGGCGCCGATGACGTCGTGGAGGCGCTCGTCGCCGGCGCGGGCTTCGGCTTGGACACAGAGGAGCAGGCGACCGCGGCGAGGATCGCGAGGGCGGCGAGGCGCGGGACGCATCGTCGTGTCATCGGCGGCGAGATCCTAGCCGAAGGCATCCGCCTGAGGGTCCCAGAACGGCCCGACGAGGCCGAGGCTCCTCATGATCGCGCGGATCTCGTCGGGCTGGGGCCGGCGGGAGTCCGGCTGCAGCCTCGTCGTGTACCAGGCCTTCGCGAGCCCCCAGAGCTGGGCGATGGACACGCGCGGACGCATCGGCAACCCGCGCGCCTCGCACCATTCCCGAACGCGTTCTTCCGACCGGAAGAAGAGCATGTTCCCTCAGGTGAAGACGATGTCATCCCACCAGTGCGCGGCCGGGACCTGGCAGTGGAAGAGCCAGTCGGATTCCGGCGGCGCGGAGGGCTCGACCTCGAGCACGAGCGGCTCGTGCGTCCGCTCGCAGCGCGAGGAGATCCTTGCCGGAGCACCCAGTGCCGCCGGGATCCCGAAGGAGTCCCACGCGCAGTTGGCGAAGTAGGAGACGCCGCGAGACTCGACGATGTGCTGGGTCTCCACGCCCGAGAAAGGGGGCGCCATTCGGATCGCGGCGCCGTCCTCCTCCAGGACCAGGACCCGAAGGCCGCGAAGGCGACCGTAGGCCTCGAGCACCGGCGCGACGTCCGCACGGACGCGCCGTGCCGTGTCCTCCGCCGAGGCCTCTGCCCGGTTTCGGCGAAATGCCGGTAGACGGCGAGCTTGACCTGGAGATCGAAGTCCATGGACGAGGACACCTAGCTCCGGCGGAAGCGATCGAACAGATCCAGGATCTCCGGCGACACGGACTTCGGACGCCCGTCCTTGTCGGCGAACACGTGGCGCGTCGAGCCGTCCGCGAGCAAACCGCCCTCCGCACCGGCGATCTCGTAGTCGAAGGCCAGGCCTCGCCGGGAAAGC
>DATBIJ010000190.1:0-15111 GCA_036557025.1 Thermoanaerobaculia bacterium
ACGGGCAAGACCCTCCTCGCCCGGGCCATCGCCGGCGAGGCGGGGGTCCCGTTCTTCTCCATCTCCGGCTCGGACTCGTGGAGATGTTCGTGGGCGTCGGCGCCAGCCGCGTGCGCGACCTCTTCGAGCAGGGGAAGAAGAACGCCCCCTGCATCATCTTCATCGACGAGATCGACGCGGTCGGGCGCCACCGGGGCGCCGGCCTTGGCGGCGGACACGACGAGCGCGAGCAGACCTTGAACGCCCTGCTCGTCGAGATGGACGGCTTCGACACCAACGAGGGCGTGATCCTCGTCGCGGCGACGAACCGGCCGGACGTGTTGGACCCGGCGCTGCTGCGGCCGGGCCGCTTCGATCGGCGCGTCGTGGTGGACCGCCCCGACCTGCGGGGGCGCGAGCAGATCCTGAAGGTGCACACGCGCAACACGCCGCTCTCCGACAGCGTGGACCTCTCGGTCATCGCGCGCGGCACGCCGGGCTTCTCGGGCGCGGATCTGGCCAACCTCGTCAACGAGGCGGCCCTGAACGCGGCGCGCTTCAACAAGAAAAAGGTCGAGATGATCGACTTCGAGTACGCGAAGGACAAGGTCATGATGGGTCCCGAGCGCAAGTCGATGATCATGACCGAGGACGAGAAGCGCAACACCGCGTACCACGAGGGCGGCCACGCGCTGGTCGCGGCGCTCGAGCCCAACGCCGACCCGCTCCACAAGGTCACGATCATCCCGCGCGGCCGTGCGCTGGGCGTGACCATGCAGCTGCCGGCCGAGGACAAGTACTCCCACACGCTGGAATCGCTCCAGGCCATGATCACGGTCATGATGGGCGGTCGCGTCGCCGAGGAGCTGTTCCTCGGGCACATGACGACGGGCGCCGGTAACGACCTGGAGAAGGCGACCGAGCTCGCGCGCAAGATGGTCTGCGAGTTCGGCATGAGCACGCTGGGGCCTTTGACCTTCGGTCGCGCCGAGGGAGAGATCTTTCTCGGTCGCGACTTCTCGCGCGCACCGGACTACTCGGAGTCCACCGCGAACATGATCGACGCCGAGGTCAAGCGCATCGCGACGGAGGCCTACGGCCGCGCGAAGAAGATCCTCCAGGATCACGAGAAGGTCATGCACCGCCTCGCGCGCACGCTGCTCGAGAAGGAAGTTCTCGACGGCGAAGAGGTCCTCGCCCTCATCGCCGAGGAGACCGGCGTCGACATCGCGAAGCTCCGCAAGGCCGGGCCCGCGCGTCCGCCGTCACCGCCGATGCATCCGGGCGGCCTCGAGCCCGCGGGCGGGGTGGGCCCCCTCGTTCCCGAACCGGCCTGATCGCTCGCACTTGGTCGGGTCGCTGCCTTCGGCACCGGCAGGCGACTCGGCCGGATGCGGCCTCGATCGCTTGCCTGCTCCCCGCCCGGCGCGCGAGCTCCCGCGGCGTGAGGCTCCTCCCTCGGTGACTTCGGGAGACTCCTCGCGCCGCGAGCAGTTGAAACACTGCTGCACGCCGACCAATCGTCCGGCACTTGGGTAAACTGCCCAGCGTGTCTGTTCCCGACCTAGTCTTCCCCGCCTCCAGCCCGGCGGAGCTGCGGGAGATCTACGGCTGGGACGCCGCGCGGACGGGCACGTTCGCGCCGGGAGACTTCCCCGTCGACGTGGTCCGCTTCGGCGGATCCTCCTCGCCGCCCGTGGCGTTCGCGCGCGGCCGCCGCGCCGAGACGCTCAAAGCCCTGCCCGCGTCGCTGCGGGAGCGCGTCGAGCGCGCGTTCTCTCTGTTCGATCGCCCGACGCCGTCGCTCTCCCTGCCCGGCGGTCGAAGGCTCGATTTGACCACCCGGCCGGCCGTCATGGGGGTGGTCAACGTCACGCCGGATTCCTTCTCCGACGGCGGCCTGTACGCGGATCCGGCCCGCGCGACCGAGCGCGCGCTCGAGCTGCTCGAGCAGGGCGCGGACCTCGTCGACATCGGCGGCGAGTCGACGCGGCCCGCCGGATATGGTCCGGCGCAGGAAGTGCCCGCCGCCGAAGAGATCTCCCGAGTCGTGCCGGTCATCGAGGCCGTGCGGGCCAAGAGCGATTCGCCGATCTCCGTCGACACGCGAAAGGCCTCCGTCGCGCGCGAGGCCCTCGGCGCGGGCGCCGACATCGTCAACGACGTCTCCGGACTTCGCTACGACCGGGAGCTCGCGAGCACGGCCGCCGCGGCCGGGGCGGCCGTGATCCTGATGCACATGCGGGGGCTGGACCCGCGCACGATGCAGAACGACGTCGCCTACGATCATCCGGTCGCGGACATCGCGCGTGAGCTCGCGCAGGCGACGGACCGCGCGCGCGAGGCCGGGATCGGACCCGAGTCGATCGCCGTGGACCCGGGACTGGGGTTCGGCAAGAGTCCCGAGGGCAACCTCATCCTGCTGCGTCACCTCGCGGCGCTGCGATCCCTGGGCCTTCCCGTGGCCGTCGGCGCGTCGCGCAAGGCGTTCGTGCGCCGCTTCTCCGGAGTCGGAGACGACGCCTCGGCGTCCGACCGCCTGCCGGGCTCGCTCGCCGGTGTCGCCGCCGCGGTCGCGGCGGGAGCCTCGATCGTCCGAGTCCACGACGTGGAGGAGACCGTGCGGTTCCTGCGGATGCTCCGCGCGATCGCCGCGCCGGCCCCCGCGCCGGCGCGGGCGGTGGAGACCGTCCGGTGATCGAGACCCTCACCAGCCGCGTCGGATCGCTGACGCGGCTCTCCTTCACGTGGCGCGACGCCATCGACATCCTGGTCGTCGCGGTGATCGTCTACAGTCTCCTGCGGCTGATCCGGGGCACGCGCGCCGTCCAGATGGTGCTGGGCATCGTCGCGATCTTCTTCGTCTACGAGGCCTCCGTCCTGCTCGGCCTGACCGCGGTGCGCACGATCCTTCGGACCGTCTTCTTCTACCTGCCGCTCGCCGTCATCGTCTTGTTCGCCCAGGAGCTTCGGCGCGCGCTGGCGGCCTTCGGGCGCACCCCCTTCTTCTCCTGGGTCTCCGGATTCCACGCCGACGAGACGGTCTCGGACGTCGTGCTGGCCGTGACCTCGCTCGCGTCGCGCAGAGTCGGCGCCCTGATCGTGCTGGAGCGCCGGGAGGGGCTGAAGACCTACATCGAGAATGGCGTCCGCCTCGACGCTCGGGTGACCTACGACCTGCTCGTCAACATCTTCGCTCCCGGCACGCCGCTGCACGACGGCGCCGTGATCGTCTCGGGAGAGCGCATTGCGGCGGCGGCCTGCTTCCTGCCGCTGTCGCTCAAGGAGGGCCTCTCGAAGCGCTTCGGCACCCGTCACCGCGCGGCGATCGGCGTGACGGAGGAGACCGACGCCCTCGCGGTGGTGGTCTCCGAGGAGCGCGGCGCGATCTCGCTCGCGCGCGACGGGCGCTTGCTCGAGGACCTCGAGCCCAAGACCCTGCGCGACATGCTGCTGCGCGAGATGGGCGGCGGGGTCTAGCAGGTGAGCGAGCGGCGCCTGCTGCGCAACCTGCCGACGAAGCTCCTCGCGCTCGGCATCGCCCTGCTGATCTGGTTCGCGCTCGCCGGCGGCCGGCGCGAGCGCATCTCCGAGCGCGGGTACACGATTCCCCTGGCCGTCGTGAACGTGCCGCGCGGCATGGTCGTCGCCTCGGCGCTGCCGGTCTCTCTCCAGGTGCGCCTGCGCGGTCCCTTCTCCGCGCTGCGGGCCCTGGACCCCGCGAAGCTCGAAGCGGTCATCGACCTGCGCGGCGCCTCCGCGGGCGAGCGCACGTGGAGGCTGGGGGCCGAGGACGTCAACGTGCCCCCCGAGGTCGAAGTGCTCTCGATCTCGCCGGCGGAGCTGCGCGTGGGGCTCGACACCGCCGCCGAGAAGCGCGTCCCGATCCGGCCCGCGATCGTCGGCAAGCCGGCCCCGGGCTACCGCGTCGCGGGCGTCTCGGCGGACCCGCCCACGGCGCTGCTGACCGGAGCGGAGTCCTCGCTCGCACGGCTCTCCGCCGCGACGACCGATGCGATTCCGGTCGACGGCCACAGCGCCACCCTGGTCATTCCGGCGACCGCGCTCGCGGAGGCGCCCGGTGTCCGGGTTCGGGAGGGACAGGTGGTGGTCGTGACGATCACGATCGAGCCCGATGGATCGCGGCCTACCCCCGCGGTCACACCGGCGAGGGCCGGGCGGTGAAGCTGTTCGGAACCGACGGGCTGCGGGGCGTGGCGGGAGCCTTTCCGCTCGACCCGGCCTCGGTGCGGCTCGTGGGGCGGGAGATCGCCCGCGCGCTGCCCGACGGCCCGCGCGAGGTGATCCTGGGAGGCGACACGCGCGAGTCCACGCCCGGGATGCTCGGCGAGCTCGCCGCCGGGCTCTCGGAGGGCGGGGCGAAGCCCTCCTCGGCCGGCGTGCTTCCGACGCCGGCCGTGGCCGAGCTGGTCCTGGAGCTCTCGGCGGCCGCGGGGGTGTCGATCTCCGCCTCTCACAATCCCTGGCGGGACAACGGCATCAAGATCTTCGGCCCCGAGGGGCGCAAGTGGCCCGATGCGCTCGAGGAGGGCATCGAGCGCGCGCTCGGGACGGCGCCCCGGCCGGCCGGTGGGCCGGAGGCGGTCCGCTGGACCGCGCCGGCTCCCGAGCCTGTCCCCGAGCTGCACGAGCGCTATGTCGCGGGGCTGCTCGAGCGCATCGCGCCGCGCCTGCCGGGACTGAGCGTCGTCCTGGACGCCGGAAACGGCGCCGCCTGGCGCGTCGGGCCCGAGGCGTTTTCTCGCGCCGGGGCCCGTGTCACCCCGATGTGCTGTGCGCCCGACGGGCGCAACATCAACGAAGGCTGCGGGGCCCTGCATCCCGAGGCGATGGCGAACGCGACGCGCAACGCGGCCGCGCATCTGGGCGTGGCGCTGGACGGTGACGCGGACCGCTCGATCTTCGCCGACGAAAAGGGACAGATCCTGGACGGCGACGACGTCCTGTGGATCGTCGCGCGCCATTGGAAGAGCCGGGGCCGCCTGACGGCCGGCGGCGTCGTCGGCACCGTGATGTCCAACTTCGGTCTGGAGGCGGCGCTCGCGCGGGAGGAGATCGCGTTCCACCGCTCGGCAGTCGGCGACCGCCACGTCGCCCGACGGATGGAGGAGACCGGCGCCGTCGTCGGCGGCGAGACCTCGGGTCACGTCCTGCTGCCGTACTCCCCCGCCGGCGACGGGATCGCGACGGCGCTGGTGCTGGCGTCGATTCTGGTGGAGACCGGCGAGCCGCTCTCCGCGCTCGCGAGCCTCGAGAAGACGCCGCAGGTGCTTCGCAACCTCCGGGTCGCCTCGCGCGTGCCGCTGGAGACGCCCGAGATCGCCGCCGCGGTCGCGCGCGCGGAGGCGGCGCTGGACTCGGGCGGACGCGTCTACCTGCGTTATTCCGGAACCGAGCCGCTGCTGCGCATCTTGATCGAGGGCCGGGACGCCGCGCGTGTCCGATCGATCGCCGACGAGATCGAGGCCGAGATCCGCCGGGCCCTGCCCTCGCCCGCCGCGCCGTGACGGGCGTCCGCGCGATCCTCTTCGACGTCGGCGGCACGCTGCTGCACGTCGACGGGCGCCGCGTCTGCGAGGCGGCGGGCCTCGCGTTTCGTCCGGAGGCCTTCACCGCCGCGGAGGCGGCCGCCGTCGCGCGCGTGCGCGCCCGCGTCCTGGCCCAGCCGGCCTCCACCGACCGGCAGCGGCTCTCGGAGTTCCTCCGCACGCTGCTGGAGGGCCTGGGCATACCCGAGGGAGACGCCGGTGAAGCCGCCGCCTCGCGGGTCGCCGCCGAGCACGCGCGCGCGAACCTCTGGTCGCACGCCGGCCAGGGGGCTGCCGAGACGCTCGAGACGCTGCGCGGCCGGGGCTACCGGCTCGCGGCCGTCTCCAACGCGGACGGCCGCGTGCGCCAGCTGCTCACCGACGCGGGCCTGCGGGAGCTGTTGGAGCTGGTCGTGGACTCCGCCGAGCTGGGCATCGAGAAGCCGGATCCCCGGATCTTCCACGCGGCCACGACCGCGCTCGGCGTCGAGCCGGCGCACGCCGCCTACGTCGGAGACATCTACGAGATCGACGTCGTGGGCGCTCGGGCGGCGGGGATGGAGCCGATCCTGATCGGGGACTGCCCGGCGCCGGAGCCCGTCCGGCGGATCGCCACCCTCCCGGAGCTGCTGGCGATCTACCCCTAGCTGTCGGCCGCCGGCGTTCGCGTCGCGAACGACGGCCGAGAGATTCCAGCCACCGGAGCCCGTCCGGGTTCCCGGCTGCCGGCACCAGCGCGGCCGCCGCAGTCGAAAGTCACGCCCGCATCATTTTCAGCAGCTACTGTGCGGTCCTCTCGATCCCCGGGATGAGCGTCGTGGTGGTGTTGGCCTCCTGGAAGACGAGCGCGGTGTTGACGATGGGCAGGTAGACGGCGTGGTTTCGCTCGCCGAAGTCCAGCCAGACCTCGTAGTAGCCCTGCGGGGAGACGGCCATCAGCCGCCCCGGCTTGTTTTTCAGCTCGAGGGTCGGGCAGAAGACGATGACCCGTGCGGGAATGTCCACGCTGATTCCTCCGACTGCTTCCATTGAAACATGGGGGGCACGGGAAAAGGAAGCTCCGGAGCCTAGGCGTCTGCGGCGAGCTGCTTCGCCATTTCCTCCCAGGAGAGCACGGGAACGCCCAGCTCCTTCGCCTTCTCGAGCTTGGAGCCTGCCTCCGCCCCGGCGACGACGAAGTCCGTTTTCTTGGAGACCGAGCCGGCGACCCTGGCGCCGGCCGCCTCCAGGAGGCGCGAGGCCTCCTCCCGCGAGATCCCGGGGAGCGTCCCCGTCAGCACGACGGTCTTGCCCTTCAGAACGCCGTCGCCGCCGACGGGAACCGCCTCGCGCGAGACGAAGTTGACGCCGCGGGCGCGGAGCCGCTCGATCAGCTCGCGGTGCTTGGGGTGCGCGAAGTACGCCGCGATCGAGGCCGCGGTCGCCGGGCCGATCTCCGAGACTCCCTCCAGTTGCTCCGGGGAGGCCGCCGCGACGGCGTCGAGGGTTCCGAACCGCCGCGCGAGCAGGCGCGCCGCCTTCTCCCCGACATGTCGCAGAGAAAGACCGAAGAGCAGGCGCGACAGATCGGCCTCTCGGCTGGCGGCGATCTCCGCGATGAGGTTCGCCGCGGACTTCTCGCCCCAGCGCTCCAGACCCGCGAGGCTCTCGGGGGCGAGGTCGTAGATCGAGGCGACGTCGGTCAGCAGCCCCGCGGTCACGAGCTGGTCGATGAGCTTCTCGCCCAGGCCCTCGATGTTCATCGCCCGCCGCGAACAGAAGTGCCGCAGGGCTTCGCGCACGATCGCGGGGCAGGTCGGGTTGACGCAGCGGGTCGCCACCTCTCCCGCTTCGCGCACGACGGGGTCGCCGCAGACGGGACACGCCGCGGGCATCTCGAAGGGCACCGCGTCCGTGGGCCGCCGATCGAGCAGGACCCGGACGACCTTGGGGATGATCTCGCCGCCCTTCTCGACCACGATCGTGTCGCCGACGCGCACGTCCTTGCGGGCGAGGTCCTCGTAGTTGTGCAGCGTCGCCCGCTTGACCGTCGTGCCCGCGAGCTGGACCGGGTCGAAGTGCGCGACCGGCGTCAGCGCTCCGGTGCGCCCGACGTTGACCGAGATCTCGCGCACGACCGTGACGGCCTCCTCCGCCGGGTACTTGTAGGCGAGCGCCCAGCGCGGCGACTTGGCCGTCGCCCCGGCCTCGACCTGCAAGGCGATCTCGTCGACCTTGACGACGACGCCGTCGGTCTCGAAAGGCAGCGTGCGCCGCTCCTGGTTCCACTGTTCGACGAAGTCGCGGACCTCCGCGAAGCTGCCGCACCGCCGCCAGCTCCCGTTGACCGGGAAACCGAGCGCTCGCAGGCGCTCCAGGCCCGCCGACTGCGTGCGCGGCATCTCCCGCGCCTCGGCGACCGAGTAGATCCAGGCGTCGAGGCGCCGGCGTGCGGTCTCGCGCGAGTCGAGCAGGCGCAGGGTCCCCGCGGCGGAATTGCGGGGGTTGGCGAAGAGCGGCTCCCCGCGCTGCTCGCGCTCGGCGTTGAGGCTCTCGAACGCCCGCCGAGAGTAGTAGACCTCGCCGCGCACTTCGAGATCGATCGCCTCGGCGAGACGCAGCGGGATCGTCCGGATCGTTCGCACGTTGTCGGTGACGTCCTCGCCGCGCTGGCCGTCGCCGCGCGTCGCGCCGCGCACGAGCACGCCCGCCTCGTAGCGCAGGGAGATCGAGATCCCGTCGATCTTCAGCTCGGCGACGTAGGCCGGCGGCTCCGCGCCGAGCGCGCGGATGAGCCGCGCGCGCCAGGCTTCCGCCTCCTCCCAGGAATAGGCGTTCTCGAGCGAGAGCATCGGGACGCGGTGCGTCACCGTCGGGAAGCCCTCCGCGGGCGCGCCGCCGACGCGGCGCGTGGGCGAGTCGGCGACCGCGAGGACCGGGTAGCGCTGCTCGAGCTGCGTCAGCTCCGAGAGCAGGCGGTCGAACTCCGCGTCCGTGATCTCCGGCTTGTTCTCGACGTAGTAGAGCCGCTCGTGACGGAGGATCTCCTCGCGCAGGTCCTCCGCGCGTCGCCGCGCCTCCTGTGGTGCGTCGGAGACCGAGGCATCGTCCTTCGCGGCGGCGCGCCGCGCGCGGTCTTCGGCCATGTCGGCATGCTACAGTCTGCGCGATGTTCCCGGCAAAACGCGCGGTGCTCGCTCTCGCGCTCGCGGGAACGTCCGCCGCGGGCCTCGCCGCGACGCCTGCCGCGACCACGGCGCCGCGCCTCGCGGATCCGGTCGCGTCCTACCAGATCGTCTGCCGGCTCGATCCCGAGAAGCGAACGGTCGAAGGATCGCTCCAGCTGACCTGGAAGAACACGACCGCGCGCCCCGCGCCGACGCTGCGGTTCCACCTCTACCTGAACGCGTTTCGCAACACGCTCTCGACGTTTCGTCAGGAGTCGGAAAGCGCGCGGCGCCACACGACCATCCCGGACAGCTGGGGCGCGATCGATCTCTCGCGCCTGACGCTCTCCGACGGCACGGACCTGCTCGCCCGTCTCGCCTACATCTCGCCCGACGACGGCAACCCGCACGACCGCACGGTCGCCGAGGTCTCGCTGCCGCGCGCGGTGGCCCCGGGCGAGACGATCGCGCTCTCGGCGGACTTCGTCTCGCGCCTCCCCCGCGTTTCCGTGCGCACGGGATGGAAGGACGCCTTCTTCCTCGTCGCCCAGTGGTTCCCGAAGATCGGCGTGCTCACCGACGCGGGCTGGAAGTGCGCGCAGTTCCACGCCAACTCGGAGTTCTTCGCGGACTTCGGCGACTACGACGTGTCGCTCGAGGTGCCGGCGGCATACCGCGGCAAGGTCGCCGCCACCGGCGTCCTCGCGGAGGAACGACCCGGCGCCGACGGCCGCCTGCTGCTGCGATTCCGGCAAAGCTCCGTCCACGACTTCGCCTGGGCCGCGGATCCCGACTTTCTCGTGTTCGAGGAGACCTTCCGGGAGCCCGGCTCTTCCGACGTGGCCCTGCGGCTGTTCCTCCAGCCCGAGCATCGCGCCCAGAAGGAGCGTCACTTCCACGCGGCGCGCGTCGCGCTGACCGGTCTGTCCCGCCTGCTGGGCCCCTATCCCCATCCGACGCTCTCGATCGTCGATCCCCCCTGGGGCGCGCGCGGGGCCAACGGGATGGAGTACCCGACGCTGATCACCGCCGGCACGCGCCGCTTCGCCCCGACGGCCGGCCACAGCCCCGAGCAGGTCACCGTGCACGAGACCGTGCACCAGTACTTCCAGGGCATGGTCGGCTCCAACGAGGTGGAAGAGCCGTGGCTCGACGAAGGCATCACCGTCTACGTCACCGAGCGAATCCTCGCGGAGGCGTACGGCAACCCGCGGCCGATCCTCGACGTCTTCGGCTGGCGTGGCACCCTGGGCATCGAGATGCACCGCCCCCTCGATACCAGCCGCAGCGCCTTCGGGCCACTCGCGCGCGGCGCGGTCGCGAGCCCCAGCATGGCGTTCTCGAGCCGCGAGGCCTACGGCGCCGTCGTCTACCGCAAGGCGGCGCTCGCACTCGCGACGCTCGAGCGGCTGGCCGGCCGGGAGGTCATGGATCGTGCCCTGCGGCTCTACTTCGAGCGCTGGCGGTTCCGCCATCCGAGCTCCGCCGACTTCGTCGCGGCCTTCGAGGAGGCCGCCGGCGCGGACTGGTCCTTCTTCTTCGACCGCACGATCTTCCAAGACGGCGCGCTCGACTACGCGGTCACGGAGGCGGCGACGGCGCCCGCGGAGTCGCCGCGCGGGGTGCTCGGCGATGGCGGCGAGCCGGTCGCGCCGACCGCGCGCCGCGGCTTCGACAGCGACGTTCGCGTGGAGCGGCGCGGCACCATCGCGCTGCCGGTCGAGGTCGTGCTGCGCTTCGAGGGGGGACGCGTCTTCCGCGACCGGTGGGACGGCCAGGGCCTCTGGAAGCGCTACCGCTTCGGCGGATGGCCGCGCCTGATCGACGCGGTCGTCGACCCGGAGGGCAAGCTGCTGCTCGATCTCGATCGAACCAACAACGGCCTGCGGACTCGGCCCGACGCCCGCGCCGCGGCGCGATGGACGGCGCGCTCGCTGTTCTGGACGCAGAACCTCCTGGACTTCCTGACGGTGGCCTGGTGAGCCGCCCCTCCGCGCTCGGCAGCTTCGCCCGCGGCGTCGGCGCCTCGATCTCCAAGCCGTATCTCGCGGTCGCGCTCTGGCTGATCCAGCTCGCGCTCGCGGCCGTGCTGGTGCTGCCACTGGGCAACGCGCTCCACACGCTGCTCGACCGCGACCCGTCCTCCGATCGGATGGTCGCCCGCCCGGACTACGGCTGGTGGGAAACGGTGACGCGCGTCCACCCCGACGTGCTCGGCGCTCTTCCCGAGGCCGTCACCTCGCTGCTGTCCCCCGAGGGGCTGCGCTCCTCGCAGGTCTCGACCCTTCGCGGCGCGGGCGCGGCGGCCGTCGGGCTGGGAGCTCTCGCGGTCATCCTGCACGCCTTCGCGCTGGGCGGACTGCTGGGAACCCTGCGCGAGCCGCAGGCCTCGCTGGTGACCTTCGGACGCGAGGGCCTGCGTCGCCTGCCCGCGTTTCTCGCCTTCACGCTCGCGGCCGTCGCCGGAGCCTTGACGGCGTACCGGTGGCTCTTCGTCGAGACGGGAGCCGTGATGGCTCGGCGCGGGCTGGAGCTCGCGACCGAGACCCAGGTCCTGCTGATCACGCTCGGACGCCTCTTGCTTCTCGGGATCGCGCTGGCGGCGATCAAGCTGCTCGTCGACTCCGTGCGGTCGATCTGGGTCGCGCGCCCCGACCTGCCGCCGGTCTCGCGCTTCCTCGCCGGCGTGGGGGCCGCGTTGGGCCGCCCGCTCCGCCTGCTGGGGGTGCTGGCCCTGTGGGGCGTCTCGATCGCGGGCCTCTACGGCCTCTGGCTCTTCCTGGACCCCTCCGCCGGGGGGGAGGCCCGCCTGGCGCTGCTGCCGCTGATCGCCACCCAGCAGGTCTTCGTCTTCCTCCGCTGCCTGCTGAAGGTGGGCTACTACGCCGCGGTCTCGGAGGTCCTCACGAGGGCCCCGGCGCCCGAATACGCCTATTTGCCGCGCCCCGAGGGGGCCGCCTCGGCGGCCCCGGCCGAGCCCCCGACACCCGACTCCCCTCCCGACGCCGCCTCCGTTTAAAATAAGGTCTCTTTTCATGCACACGATTCTGTTCGTGCACGCCTCCGGCCTGTTCCAGGAGGCCGGGGAAACGATCGCGCGCCGCTCGCGGACGCGTGTGCTGTATGCCTCCGCCGGCGGCGAGGCGCTCGCCACGGCCCGGCGCGAGAAACCCGATCTGATCTTCGTCGAGGCCGAAATGCCGGGCATGACCGGCGTGGACATCTGCCGCGTCCTGAAGGCCGACGGCGCGTTCTCGCACACGCCGCTCGCCGTCGTCTGTGCGACGCCGGAGGCCGAGACGGAATCCCAGCGCGCGGGCACCGACGTCGTGCTGGGCCGGCCGCTGGAGACCGGAGACGTCGTCGACGTCATCCGCCGCTACCTCCAGATTCTTCCGCGCGACGCCGCGCGCTCCTCCGTCGGGTGGGACGTCACGTTCTGGAGAGACGGCCTCCAACACCATGGGCGCATCCGCGATCTCTCGCAGGGAGGCTTCTTCGTGCACACCACCGTGCGCCAGCCCATCGGCGCGCGTCTGGAGATCTCGTTCGACGTTCCCGGCGTCAAGCCGGGGCGGCAGGTCGTCGCCGAGGCGATCGTCGTGCGCCTGGGTCAGGAGCCGGAGCGCGGCCTGGGCTGTCGCTTCTTCCGCCTGTCGGCGGGATCGCGGACCCATCTGGAAGAGTGCCTGCGGATCCTGTCGCTGGGAGAGGCGGCGGCGGTCTAGGGAACCGACTCGCGCTCGGCAGTCTTCGCCGCTCCCAGATCCACCAGCTCGATGCCGGCCTGCCGGGCCACGGCGAGCGACTTCTCGTCGCGGTAGAACTCGCCGTAGTAGACCTTCTTGACCCCGGCGTTGGCGATCAGCTTGAAGCAGGGCCAGCAGGGGCTCGCGGTCGTGTAGAGCTCGGCGCCTCCGATCGCGACGCCGTTGCGCGCCGCCTGAAGGATCGCGTTGGCCTCCGCGTGCACCGTCGAGACGCAGTGCCCGTCTTCGAGGACGCAGCCGACGTCCTCGCAATGCGGCAGACCGGGGAGCGAGCCGTTGTATCCGGTCGAGAGGATGGTGCGGTCGCGCACGATCACCGCACCGACGTGCTTGCGCGGGCAGGTCGCGCGGGTCGCCGCCTGCCGGGCGATGCTCATGAAGTAGGTATGCCAGTCGACGCGTTGGCTCATCGCGCGGCATTATGCCCCGAGGTGCAACTCGGACGGCGCCGCGCGCGGCCGTCGCTATGACACAATCGCGATCGATGCAAAACGGCCGAAGAGTCGTGGTGACGGGCCTCGGGGCCGTGACCTCGATCGGCAGCAGCGTGGCGGCGTTCTGGCGCGGTCTGCTCGAGGGCGCCTGCGGCATCCGACGCATGACGCTCTTCGACCCCTCCGCCTACCGCACCCAGACGGCGGCGGAAGTGCGGGACATCCCGGATGCCTTCCTCTCGCCGCGCGAGCGCCGCCGCCTCTCGCGCTCGGACCGCATGGGGCTCGCCGCCGCCCGCGAGGCGCTCGAGGCCGCCGGCATCGAGGAGTCCCGCGAGGATCCGACCCGAATCGGCGTCGTGCTCTCCGGCGGGACGTCGGGCATGTTCGAGTCGGAGGTGTTCTACGAGAACCACCTTCGGGGGCGCGAAGGACGCGCCTCGAGCCTGCTCTCCCACATGCCGGACGCGATCACCGACCACATCGCGCGCCACTTCGGCCTCTCCGGCTTCCGCTCCACGGTCACGACCGCCTGCTCCTCCTCCGCCAACGCGATCGGCTTCGCGCGCGACGCCGTGGCCTCCGGTCTCGCCGACGTCGTCGTCACCGGCGGCTCGGACACGCTCGCGCGGCTGACCTACGGCGGCTTCAACTCGCTGCGCGCGGTCGATCCCGACCCCTGCCGCCCCTTCGACCGGGAGCGCAAGGGCCTCTCGCTCGGGGAGGCCGCGGGCATCCTGGTTCTCGAGGAGGAGGAGCGGGCGCGGCGCCGCGGGGCGCCGATCCTGGCGGAGATGGCGGGCTGGGGCGTGACCGCCGACGCCCACCACATGACCGCGCCCGATCCCAGCGGCGAAGCCGGGGCCCGCGCGATCCGCGCGGCGCTCGCCTCGGCGCGGGCGAACGCCTCGGACGTGGACTACATCAATGCCCACGGCACCGCGACGCCCCAGAACGACGCCGCCGAGACCGCCGCGCTCGTGACGGCCCTGGGCCCCCGCGCCGGAGGCGTGCCCGCGTCGTCGATCAAGTCCATGATCGGGCACTGTCTCTGCGCCTCTGCCGCGATCGAGGCCGTCGCGACCGTGATGACGGTCGGCAACGGCGTCTTGCCGCCGACGATCCATTACGAGAACCCCGACCCGGCCTGCGACATCGACTGCGTTCCCAACGACGCGCGCGAGCGGCCCGTCCGGCTCGCGCTGTCCAACTCCTTCGGCTTCGGCGGCAACAGCGCCGTGCTCGCGATCGCGCGGTACGGATGACGCGCCAGGCCGTCGTCACCGGAACCGGCGCCGTCTCCCCGCTGGGCCGGGGCACGGGGCAGTTTCTGGAGCGTTTGCTCTCGGGCGAGAGCGTGATCCGCACCCTTCCGGAGGAGCTCCATCGCGGAATGCAGGCCCGCGAGGCGGCGCGCTTCGAGTCGTTCTCGGCGCAGCCGGAGATCCCGGCGATGAAGGCGCGCCGTCTAGACCGCGGCAGTCAGTTCGCGGTCATCGCCTGCGCGGAGGCGCTGAAGGAGTCGGGCTATCCCGTCGCGGCGGATCCGGACTCCGTGGGCGTCGCCCTGGGCACCTCTTCGGCCGGCGCGGACGCGGTCTCCGAGTTCCTCCGCGTCCTGATCCTCGAGTCTCCCGAGGCGGCCCCGCCCTTCCAGTTCCCCAACACCGTCGCCAACGCGCCGGCGGGCCAGGTGGCGCTCGAGCTGAAGGCCCGCGGCCCCAACGTCATGATCACGCAGAAGACCTCCTCCGCCTTCAACGCGCTGATCTTCGCGCTGCTCGCGATCTCCTCGGGACGCGCCCGGGCGATGCTCGCCGGCGGCGTCGACGAGTGGAATCCCGTCTATGCCGCCGGCTTCGACAGCGTCGGCGCCCTCCGGGGCCAGCGCCGCTCCTCGGGATACGTTCAGGGAGAGGGCGGCTTCGTCTTGCTGCTCGAGTCCGAGGAGACGGCGCGGGCGCGGGGCGCGCGGGTGCTCGCGCGGCTCGCCGGCATCGGAGCGGCCGCGGCGCCCGCACAGCCCTGGAGATTCGTGGGCGATCCCGAGGTCGTCGCGAGGGTGATCCGCGCGGCGCTCGCGGACGCGGGCGTGGAGCCCGCCGAGATCGGGCTCTGGCTCCCCTCGCGCAATGGCGTGACGGAGATGGACCACGCCGAGGAGGAGGCCGCGCGGGAGGTCTTCGGAAATCTGCCGCCGTCGATCGCCGTGAAGGACGCGATCGGCGAGATG
>DATBIJ010000191.1:0-4814 GCA_036557025.1 Thermoanaerobaculia bacterium
TCGGGGACGGGCGGCACGCCGGGATGCCAGACGTTCCCAGTGACCCTGCCGGTGCCGGTCGTGATCGACAACAACACCAACGCCTATGTGATGACCGTCGGCGCTCCGGCGGGCACCAACCTGGGCTTCCTGTCGTACCGCGTGAGCTACCGCCTCCAGGTCAGCCCGGCGCCCGCCGTCGCGACCTTCGCCGACGTGCCGACGACGCATCCGTTCTTTCGATTCATCGAAGCCCTGGCGGACGCGGGCATCACGGGAGGATGCACGCCGGCGCCGAGCCCGAACTTCTGCCCGGACGCACCCCTGACGCGCGGGCAAATGGCCGTGTTTCTTGCCGCGGCCCTGGGGCTGCACTTCCCGAATTAGCGGCTAGCGGCGCTCCGTCGGCAGGAAAGCCGTGACCCGGCCGGCGAGCGCCGTCGGCAGACTCGACAGCGCCCCGCGAATCTCTTCGGGGCGGTAGCGCTGAGAGAAGTGGGTCAGCACGATCGCCTCGTTCTCGAAGCGGTCGGCGTGCTCGAGGATGTCCTCCAGGTGGATGTGCTCGTATTTGCGCGCGCGGTCGACGTCGTCCGCGAGCAGGAACGAGCATTCGATCAACAGGACCCGCGCGCGCAGGATCTCCGGCGCCGCCTCGAAGATCTCGCGCCCGCAGTCCCCGGTGTAGGCGAGCAGGGGGATCTCCTCTCGGCGCGTGACGCTCTCGCCGCGGTGCCGCAGCGCGGCGATCTCCTCGCCGCTCTTGCCCGCGTGCTCCTCGCGCAGCTTCTGGCGGACCTCGGAGAACAAGTACGCCACGGTCGGCACGCGGTGGCGGCCCGGAAGGACGGTCAGCTCCAGATCCGCGCGCAGGCGGTGGCGGTCGCCGGGCCTCGCCGGCTCCAGGCGCACGCCGTAGTCGATCCTCTCGAGCCGCTCGGCCGCCTGCAGGAAGGCACGAAACTCCTCGAGCGTCTCGAGGGGAACGTAGACGGTCGCCGGCGGAAGGCCCGCCAGCCGGCGGCGCGAGGCGTGGTGGGCGATGCCCGCGGCGTGATCGAGATGGCCGTGCGAGACGCAGACCCGGTCGTACCCGACCGTGTCGTCGGGCGCCCGCCCGAACTCGAGCAGCGTCCGGAAGGCGGGAACCTTGTAGAAGGACTCGTGCCCGGCGATCGACACGCCCTCGATCTCCAGGCCCGCCGCCTCGATTGTCGTGCGCCCGCGGCCCTCGGGATAGTCCCCCGTCATGCGGGAAGGCTACGGCATTCGTTGCGTTGATAATGTGGCTACCGGTAGCTACTATGGACGGCGTGAAGAAGACACCGCGGGTGGGGATCAAGCGGCTCAAGAACAACCTGAGCGCCTACGTGCGCCGGGTCCGCAATGGCGAGCGCATTCTCGTCATGGATCGGGAGGACGTCGTGGCCGAGCTGCGGCCCGCAGAGCCGGAGGATCCGGAGCTGGCGAATCCGCTCTTGCGAGACTTGGTTTCCCGAGGCTGGGTCAGGCTCCCCCTGAAACCGAGGAGCCCGCTTCCGGAGCCGGCGCTTCGCCCGATGCCGCAAGGAACCGCGCAACGTCTGATCGACGAAGAGCGCGGAGAGTGAAGACCGTCTACGTCGAGACTTCCGCGATCGTCACCTGGCTCTTGAAGGAGCCCGTCCGTGAGGAAATCTCCGCGGCGCTCGACATGCCTTCGAGGATCTGCTCGTCCGCGCTGACGCGAGTGGAGGCCGAGCGCGCCATCAACCGCGGCATCCCCGCGGGCTCCTGGACGGCGGCGGAGGCCGCGGGCCTGGTGGCCCTCCTGGACGAGCTCCTGCGCGAGTGGGTACTCGCCGAGGTTCATCCGAACGTTCGTCGGCGCGCGGGGCGTCCATTCCCGGCCGAGCCGGTCCGCACGCTCGAGGCCATCCATCTCGCCACCGCCCTCGAGTTCCAGACTCTCTATCCCGAGGTCTCGGTCCTGACCCTGGACCGCCGCATCCTCGCGAACCTCGTCCCGCTGGGCCTGCGCTCCGCTCTCTGAAGTGCGCGTCGACCTGTTCGACTACGAGCTGCCAACGGCGTCGATCGCCCAGGCGGCCCGGCCGCGCGGCAGCAGCCGCCTCATGGTGCTGGACGGCGTCGCGGGGGCGCCCGAGCACCGCCGCTTCTCGGATCTGCCGTCGCTGCTGCGACCCGGCGACCTGCTCGTGCGCAACGACGTCGGCGTCCGGCCGGCCCGCCTCTACGGCAAGGACGGCGAAGACCGCCTCACGGAGATCTTCCTCGTCCGCCGCGAGGACGCCACCCGATGGCGCTGCCTCGCGAAGCCCGGGCGCCGCGCGAAACCGGGCCGGTCGCTCGCGTTCGAGGAGGGGGTCACCGCGACCGTGGAGACCGTCCACGACGACGGCTCCCGGACCGTGCGCTTCGACCGCGCGCTCGACGACGACCTGCTCGCGCGGATCGGGCGGACTCCCCTGCCGCCGTACATCCGCCGCGATGCCGGCGCCCCCGACTCCGCCGAGGACCGCGCGGCCTACCAGACCGTGTTCGCGCGGGAAAACCTCGCGGTCGCGGCGCCGACGGCCGGACTGCACTTTACGCCGGAGATCCTCTCGGCGTTGGCGAACCGCGGCGTCGAGATCGCCGATCTGACGCTCGAGGTCGGCCCCGGCACCTTCAAGCCGGTCACGGTGGAGGACTCCGACGCCCATCGCATGGACGCCGAAGAGGTCGCGCTGCCACGCGACACCCTCGACGCCATCGCCCGCGCGAAGCGGGAGGGCCGCCGCGTGGTGGCCGTCGGCACGACCGTCACGCGCTCGCTGGAGGCGTACGAGCGGCTCGAGGAGAAGCCGGTCGGCGAGCCGGCCCGCTTCGCGACGGATCTCTTCATCACGCCCGGCTTCGACTTCCGCGTCGTCGACGTCCTGCTGACCAACTTCCATTTGCCGCGCTCGACGCTCCTGATGCTCGTCTCTGCCTTCGCCGGGCGGGAGCGGCTGCTCGAGGCCTACGCCCAGGCCGTCCGGAGCGGCTATCTCTTCTATTCCTTCGGGGATGCGATGCTGATCGGAGGAGACCCTACCCGGCAACCGTAGAATGCCGGCCGTGAAGGGCGGCTCTCCCCCGCACTGGGTCGGTTATCCGGCTTCTGCCGCGCTCGTCGCCGCGACGATCGTCCTCTTGAGGCTCTTCCCGGACCTTGCGGAGAGCGCCGTGGCGCTGCTGCTCCTGCTCACGGTATTTCTTTCGGCCTGGGTATGGCAGAGCGGTCCCGGCACGCTCGCGGCGGTGCTGGCAACGGTCGGCTACAACTACTTCTTTCTCGAGCCGATTCACACGCTCACGGTGTCGGACCCTCGCAATGTCGTGGCGCTCTTCGTCTTCCTGATCTCCGGGCTGCTGATCGGAAGACTGTCGGCTCTGAGCCGCTCCCGTCTGCGGCAGGTCACCTCCGAGCGTCGGGATCTGACCTCCATGACGCGACTCTCCGAGGCGTTCCTGGCCGATACCAATCGGGAGACCCTCCTCGGAGTGGCGGCCGACCGTCTCCGCGCCGCGCTTCAAAGCGACCACGTCACGATCCTGCTCGTCGACAAGAGCGGCGAGCTCGTCGAGGCGGCTCGGACGGGCGATGCCGCGATCCGGCGAGATCTTGCGGAGCTCGCCTTTCGGCAGGGGAACTCCGCCTCGTTTCCCTCGGAGGGCTCGGGAACCGACATCTATCTCCCGATCCCGGTCGGCGTACGGCGCGCGGGCGTCCTCGTCGCACGCGGGATGAAGGCGAGCGAGCGGATGGCGGAGGGTTGCGCCGTCCTGCTCGGGCTGGCCGTCGAGCGCGAGCGCTTCCTCCACGTTGCCCGCGAGGCGGAGAAGACGCGGGCCAGCGACGAGATGAAATCGACGCTGCTCGCGGCGGTGGCGCACGATCTGAAGACCCCCGTCGCGACGGCGAGGGCCGCCGTGGAGAACTGGCAGGCAAAGCCGGGCGGAGCCGATGCCCGACTCGCGGCGGAGGCGATCGGCCGGCTGGAGAAGACCATCGATCAGCTGATGGAAGTCGTTCGCTTCGACGCCGGGCTCGCGCGGCCGCGGGTCGAGCGAGTCCGCTGCGGCGAGATCGTCGAGGCGGCCTTGTCGCGGTTCGGCGAGGAGCTCCACGCCCACAACCTCCTCGTGGAGACGCCCGGGGCCTCGACGCCCGTCGACGTGGATCCTCCACAGATCACCGAGGCGCTCGGACACGGTCTCGAGAACGCCGCCCGCTACTCGCCCGCCGGGTCGGCGGTTCGCGTGACGGCGGAGTCGGATGCGAACCGTGCGTACCTTCGGGTCACGGACCAGGGCAAGGGCATACCGGCTGCGGATCGGGAGCGTGTCCTCGAGCGGTTCGTTCGCCTGCCGGGCTCGGGAGACGTTCCCGGAACCGGGCTGGGCCTGGCGATCGCCCGCAGCCTCGTCCGATCGAACGGAGGGGAGTTGACGCTCTCCGAGGCTTCGGGCGGGGGAACGATGTTCGAAATCTCCCTGCCGCGGGCCCCCGAATGAGCCGAGTGCTGGTCGCGGACGACGACTCGGGTCTGCGCCGCGTCGTTCGGGATGCCTTCGAGCGGGCGGGCCACGAGGTGGAAATCGCGGCAGACGGGGAGGAGGCCCTGGAGCGGTTCCGCGAAGGTTCCTTCGATCTCGTCGTGACGGACCTGGCAATGCCGGGGCGCACGGGTCTGGAACTGACCGAGGAGATCCGAAAGGTTTCCCGGGTGCCGATCCTGATCCTGACCGTCCGCGACGAAGAGCATGAAAAGGTGCGACTCCTGGACGCCGGCGCGGACGACTACGTC
>DATBIJ010000192.1:0-3352 GCA_036557025.1 Thermoanaerobaculia bacterium
GTGCTCGAGCGCAGCCGCTACCGCGCGCTGACCGAAGAGGACTTCTTCAACCTCGTGCGTCCGGTCACGCCCGCGCGCATCTGGGATACCTTCCAGGAGTCCGGCGACGCCGACTTCGCCTACCAGATGGGCTCGGAGGCACGCTTCCGGGTCAACCTCTTCCGGCAGGAGCTCGGCTCCGCCGCGGTGTTTCGGCTGATCCCCTCCCGCGTCCCGTCGGTGGAGGAGCTGGGCCTGCCGCCGTCGATCTCGGCGCTCTCCAACGCGGCCCGCGGGCTCGTGCTGGTGACCGGGCCGACGGGCAGCGGGAAGTCCACGACGCTCGCGGCGATCCTCGATCGCGTCAACCATCGCCTCTCGCACCACGTCGTCACCGTCGAGGATCCCATCGAGTTCGTCCACGTCAACGACAAGTCCGTATTCACCCAGCGCGAGATCGGCGCCGACGTCGGCAGCTTCGCCGAAGGCGTCAAGGCGGCCATCCGCGAGGATCCCGACTGCCTGCTGGTGGGCGAGATGCGGGACCTCGAGACCATCCGCATGGCGCTCTCCGCGGCGGAGACGGGCCTGCTGGTGTTCGCGACGCTCCACACCAACTCCGCCGCGAAGGCGATCGACCGCATCATCGACGCGTTTCCCGCGGGCGAGCAGGAGCAGATCCGCACCGTGCTGGCGGAGGTCCTTCGCGCCGTGGTCGCCCAGCAGCTCTTGCGCCGCAAGTCGGGCGGCCGCGTCGCCTCCTACGAGATCCTGCTCTCCTCCACGGCCCTCGCCAACTCGATCCGGGAGGGCAAGACGAACCTCATCAACAACATGATCCAGACGGGCAAGTCCCGCGGGATGATCTCGATGGATCAGTCCTTGCTCGAGCTGGTGAAGAACGGCGTCGTGGAGCCGGCCGAGGCTCTCGAGAGGGCGCTCGACAAGGAGAGCTTCAAGTCCTCGGTGGGGGGAGCGGCTCCCGTCGCGACTCCCCCGAAGTCGGTCCCGGCAGCCGCACGGTAAAGGCGGCTCCGCCGCCTTCGCGCTCTGCGACCTCCACGGTCCCTCCGTGCAGGTCGACGATCCGCGCGACGATCGCCAGGCCGAAGCCCCCGCCCTCGGGCTTGCTCGAGGTGAAGGGCAGGAAGATCTTCTCGCGATCCGCGGGATCGACGCCCGGTCCGCGGTCGAGCACCGTCAGGACGGCCTCGCCGCCCCCGGAATCGCAGGCGAGCACGATCGCCTCGGGATCGGCGCGCCGCGCGAGCGGCGTCGCCTCGATCGCGTTGCGCAGCAAGTTCACCAGGGCGCGCTTCAGGAGCACGGGGGACCCGGGGACCTCGGCCGCCTCCCCGCGCCGGGCGATCTCGACGTTCGGAAAGACCGCGCGGGTCTCGTGAACGGCCTGCTCCGCGACGCGCGAGAGATCCACGGGCTCCGGCGCGAAGCGCTCCGGCTGCGCGAAGAGCAGGAAGTCCCCCGTGATGCGCGCGAGCTCCTGGGCCTCGAGACGAATCGACTGGAGAAACTCCGGCGCCCGCTCCGGACGCCGCAGGGCCAGGTCTGCAAAGCCGTCGATTGCCGCGGCGGCGTTTCGGAACTCGTGCGCCGCGCCGGCCGAGACCTCTCCCAGCCCGGCGAGGTGACGCGCCAGCGCCACTCGCGCTTCCAGGCGCTTGACCTCGGTCAGATCGGTGAAGAGCGCCAACGCGCCGAGGAACCTCCCGTCGCCGGAGGTGGCCGGCGCGACGGTCGCCCCCAGCGTGCGCTCGTCGCCGTGTCGGCGCCAGACGATCTCCTGGCGCCCGACCGCGCGATGGTCGGCGAGAACGCCCGCGACGAGGCCGGAGAGCTCCGGCAGCGCCGAGAGTGCCTCGCCCGCCGCGCGCCCACGAATCTCTCCCGAGAGGCCGAGGATCTCGCGCCCCGCCTCGTTGACCTCGAGGATGCGCCCGTCCGGCTCGACGGAGAGCAGGCCGGTGGGCAGGTTGCGCGACAGCGTCCGGGCGGTCGTCTCGAGATCGTCGGCGCGCGCCTTCTCCGACTGCGCCAGGCGGGCCAGCTCTCCCTCCTTCTCGCGCAGGGCCGCGATCGTCGACTCGAACCGCGCGATCAGAAAATCGCGCTCATCCGAGTGCTCGCCGGGCGGCCGCGGCGCATCGCCGGCCGCGGCGAGAAGGCGCTCGTACGGCGCGAGCAGGGACCGAAGGAACGCGAAGGCGAGGACGACGAGGATCGCGCCCGCGATCGGAACGAGGATTCCCAGCGTCCGCACGTAGCGCGACAGCGCGCCGCCCGGCCCGGCGTCCATGCCGGCCAGAAAGAAGCGCCCTCCCGACTCGATCGTGTGCAGCAGCACCGCCGGCTCGCGCTGCCACTCGGAGACCGAGCGGCCCGCGACGGGCCGCGCGCCCGGCAGCATCAGCGGCGCCTCCGCTCCTCCCGCGGACCCCTGCAAGCGTCGTCCCTGTCCGTCGTAGACGCCGAGGAAGAGCACGCCGGGCTGCAACGCGGCGCGCTCGATCTCCTCGGCGTAGGAGGCGGAGGTCGCCACGCGCCGCAGGATGTCTCCGGCCCGCCGCTCGGTCTCGCCGCGCCCCCAGTCCACGGCGTTGCGGAAGAAGAGCAGGGTCACGAAATTCAGGAACAGGATCAGGAGCAGCGCGATCCAGAGGAAGAAGCGCGACTCGCGCCGGAAGGAGCTCGGGACGGGGGCGGCGGGAGCGCTCATGCGGGCGACGCCCTCCGCCGCGAGGCCCATTCCTCGCGAAAGAAGCCGATCGTCCAGAGGATCACGGCCAGCCACGTCAGCTGGCCCATCCATCGGCCGCTGCCGGGCCAGGCGAAGCTGCCGCCGACGACCCAGAGCGTCGCGGCCGCCGAATAGAAGAGGAAGCGGACACCGCCGTAGAGCGATCCCAGCGCCACGGGCCAGAGCAGGTATTGCGAGCCCATGCCGGGCGCGAAGAGCAGGATCGCCAGGAACAGCCCCAGCGCCCCGCGCTCGAGGGCGCTCCCGCGAAGCCACCACGCCGCGGCCAACGACGCGGCCAGGGCGAGGAGAGACACCGGGAGAACGAAGCGCGCATCGAAGAGCGCCAGCTCCGAGAAGCCGTAGGACGCGGGGACGCTGCCGTACATCAGAAGGCTCCGGACGAGATGGCCGCCTTCGGAAGCGTACGGCAGAAGCGTGAGCGCGGGAACGACCGCGACCAGCAGGAGGATCGTGGCCGTCCGACGTCGCCCGATCCAGAGGATCGGATGCAGTGCCGTGACCTGCTTGGCGGCGATGGACGCACCCAGCAGCAGGCCGGTCTCGACCGCGGCGGCGCCGGGAGATTGCTCTCGACGGGACGCCCACAGCGCCAGC
>DATBIJ010000193.1:0-7859 GCA_036557025.1 Thermoanaerobaculia bacterium
GATGACCCACGGGCACATGCCGCTGGACGAGGCCTACCTGAAGGACACCGTGTCCTTCCCGTACGTCGTGATCATCGGGGAGGGATACCGTCTGCTGGACGCCCTGCGAAAGCTGCTGGGCAAGCTCGACAAGATCCAGGATCCCCAGAGCCGCGCCGAGGCCGTGACCAACCTGCACGCGCTCGTGGAGCAGGCCCGAGGCTACGTGGCGTCGCTCTCCGATCCGGTCACGCTCGCGCGCCAGCGCCGCGAGGCCTTCGCCCGAGAGAAGGCGCAGGTCGCGCAGATCGAGGCCGATCTCGAGCAGGTCGCCGCGCAGCTGCGCGAGGTCTCCGCGACCCCGGACGCCGCGGCGATCGAACAGCTCCGCGCGAAACAGGTCGCCCTCAAGCTTCGGTTGAACACCAGCCGCGTGAAGCTGCGCGTCTCCGAAGAGGTCGCGCGGCACTCCGGCCTGCGCACGGCGATCGAGGAGACCAAGGTCGAGAAGATCCGCGACCTGCTGGTCGGGCTCGTGAAGCAGGCGGCCGGCGTCGTCCCGGCGCTCGAGGCCGCGCCCGCCGGCTCGTGAGCTGTTTCGTGGGCAACGACGTCGTCGACGTCGCCGACCCGGCGGTCCGTGGCGCCGCCGGGTCGGAGAGGGAGCGCCGCGACCGGCACCTGACGGAGGTGGAGACCGCCGCCTTCCCGAAGCTGCCGGCCCGCGCCGCCCGCTATCTCTTCTGGTCCCTGTTCGCGGCGAAGGAGGCCGCCTACAAGGCCTTCGTGCAGGCCGGCGTCGACACACCCCGCGGCGGCTACCGGCTGCTCGAGGTCGACCTCGAAGATCGACGCGTCCTGCATCGGCCTTCCGGCCGCACCGCATCGATCGCGCGGCTGGAATCGGACCGCCAGCGGATCCACTGCGTCGTGACGGCGGGCGACCCGCCCGAGCGCGCGCTGCTGCTCTGCGGCATCTCGCGCGTACCCCGCGGCGGCGACGCCTCGGAAGAGGTGCGGGAGGCGCTCGGGCGCGGCCTGGCGGCGCATCTGGGTGGAGACCCACAGCGATGGGCCGTCGGCGAGAGAGACGGCGCCCCGCGGCTTCTCGAGTCCGGACGCTGGATCGAGGCCAGCATCTCGCTCGCGCACTCCGGTCGCTTCGCGGCGTATAGCGCGTATCTCCCCGCCCGAACTTGAGCGGCGGAACCTGCCTCCTCTTTTCGGGCCAGTCGATCCAGGAGGCCGGGTTCTGCCGGGAGCTGTGGCGGATCCCCGCCGCCCGGCGGGCGCTCGATCGCCTCTCCCCCGTTCTCGGCGAAGATCTCGAGTGGCTCACGACCGAGTCCGACGAGGAGACCCTTGCGCAGGCCGGCAACGCCCAGCGGGCGATCCACGCCCATCACCTGGGACATCTCGCGGCGCTGCAGGAGCGGCGGCCCGGCCTCGCGGGCTCCGTGTCGGGCGCCGCGGGTCATTCCGTCGGCGTCGTCGCGGCGCTGGTCGCCGCCGGATCGCTGTCGGTCGAGGACTCCGGCCGCTTCGTTCGCGAGCGGGCCCGCGCCTTCGCCGACGTCTGCGCGTCTTTGCCCGAGCCCTCCGGCCTCGCCGCGGTGACGACGGAATCGCTCGCGGACCTCGAAGAGGAGCTGCCGGCGTTTCCCGGCCTATCGATCGCGCTGGAGAATGCGCCGGGGAAAGCCACGGTCGGCGGCCCGATCGCCTCGCTCGAAGAGCTGGCGCGCGTCGCCCGCCGCGAAGACTGGCCGGTGCGCGTCACGTTGCTCAAGGTCGCCGGGCCGTACCACACGCCGGCATTCGCTCCCTGCGGACCCAGGCTGTCGGCGCTGCTCGAGCGGCTCGCGGTGGAACCGCCCTCCGTTCCGGTCTTCTCGGGAACGACGGGGCGGGCGGAGACGGATCCGGACGCCATCCGGCGATTCCTCTCCGAGCAGCCGTTTCGGAAGGAGAACCACCTCGCTGCGATCCGCGTCGCCTGGGCCGCGGGCTGTCGTCGCTTCGTCGAGGCCTCGGCTAGACCGCAGCCCGTGACCTGGGTGCGGGATCAGCTCGACGATCCGGAAGGGCTGGAAACCTTCGCCCTGTCGACCGAGGATCTCGTGACGGGCGATCTTCCCTCCTGGCCAACCTAGACCGCGACGAACTCCCGCTCCAGCGCGAACCGGTACATCCGTCCGAGCGTCCCCTCGTCGAGCCTCGGGTGTTCCGGGATCTCGCCGAGGACCTTCTGCACGCGCGACATGTCGAAGACGGGGTGCGCGCCGGTCAGGTAGGGAAAGTAGACGAGCACGTGGTGGCCGAGGAACTGGGTCAGCCGGCGCAGGTCGTCCTCGAGTCTCTCGACGGCGGCGGCGCCCGAGTCGACCAGCCGGATCCCGGCCACGCCCATCAGGCGGACCGAAACATCCAGGAGATCCTGCAGGGACGGCGGATCCGGGTTGACGATGTGGAAGGTCTCCCCCAGCGCTTCCGGCTCACGGTGGAGTCGGTCCATCAGCGCCGCGACGTAATCCGCCGCGACGATGTTCAGCGGCGTCTCGGCGGACGACACGGGCAGCGACACGGGCAGCGGAAGCACGATCTCGGGCGCGAGGCCTTCGCCGCCGTCCATGCGCAACCGCTCGCGAAGCCTCCAGAGGCACCAGATGACACGGTAGAGGCCCTGGAAGGAGAGCGACACGCCGGTCCGCGCGTCCCCGACGACGATCGAGGGGCGGAAGACGATGCCGGGGTGGGAGCGCATCCAGTCCCGCACGAGCTTCTCCGACTGCGCCTTGGACTCCTCGTAGGCATTGCGGAAGTCCTGCCCGCAATCCAGCTCCTGCTCGGCGATCGTTCCCGTGCGCGTGCCGGAAACGTAGGCCGTCGAGAGGTAGTAGAGCCTCGCGCCCTTGCGCCCGGCGAAGTCGAGCACGGTGCGTGTTCCCGCGAGGTTCGCCTGCCGCACCGCGTCCGCGTGGTCGGGATCCATCCGCAGATCCGAGGCGAAGTGCCAGATCGCGTCGATCTTGCCCTCGAACGGGATCTCCACGGAAACGTCGCCGTCGGCGAACTCGAACCCCGGCTTCCCGACGCGCTCGGCGCACTCCGGACAGAGCTGCGCGATGCGGCGGCGGACGACCTCCGGGGCGTCGTGCCGTCGCACGAGGCAAACGAGCCGCCCGGGATCGCCCTCGTGCAGGAGCCGGTGCAGGAGGAAGGGCGCGAGCGTGCCGGTCGCGCCCGTGACGAGCGTCGTCTTCGCCGCGGGCCGCGAGGCGGCCTTTTCCGCCGGCACCAGGTCGATCAGGCCGCGCGCGATCGAGGTCCCGTCCCCCTTGACGCTCTCCCGGGCCCGCTCGCGGCGCACTTCCCATTCGACCTGCGGCGTCTCGCGCAGGATTCGCACGACGTCCTGGGGATCGCGCACGATCCAGCCGAGGTTCTCCCGCTCGAGCCACCGCGCGGTGCCCCGCTCCTGCGGGAGGATGCCCTCGCAGGCGTCGACCAGCACCGGGACCCCCTTCGCCATGGCCTCCGCGATCGACAGCCCGCCCGCCTTCGTGAAGGTCGCGTGCGAGACGTCGAGCAGCGCCGCGACCTCCTCGGTCCAGTCCAGCGCCGCGACCGGGAACGGAACCGAGAGGCCGGCGATCCGGGCGGCGAGGTTGCGGTTTCGCCCGCCGAGGAAGGCCACCTGCAGGCGGTCGTGGAGGTCCGGCGCACCGATCAGCGCCTTCAGGACACGCTCCCCGTTGTTGCGCCCGGCGCTGCCGGCATTGAGCAGAAGCGTGAAGCGGCCGCCATGAAGCCCGAGCCCTTCGCGCACCGCGTCGCAGGCGGACTCCGGCGAGCGCTTGCGGAACGTGCGCGAGACCGGCATCCCGCCGACCGCGATCCTCGCGGGATTGATCTTCCATTCCACGAGTCGGCGCGCCGCCTCGACCGACGGAACGACGATGCGGTCGGCGCGCCGCTCGGCCCAGCCGCGCCAGAAGGGCGGGTGCGGATCGGTCAGCACGATCGCGAACGGCACGGTGGACCCATGCCGCTGCCGGGTATCGGCGATCGCGAAGTTGACGATCGGGTGAACCGAGACGATGAGGTCGGGGCGCTCCCTCGTGAGGATGTCGTCGCACCAGGACCGCACGATCCTGCCGCCAACCACCGGCAGCCGGGCCAGATGCACGCCGGCGTAGGACCCGTTCATCCAGCGTGGGGATCGGCGCAGGAAGAAGTTGTACGAGGCTGCGGCGGCGCGGACCGCGGAATGCTCGCAGGCGTCCAGGACCAGCGGGCTCGCGCCCGCGGCGCGGAAGCCCTCCGCGAGAGCCGCCGCGGCCGTCAGGTGCCCCTGTCCGGTGGCGGCGGTGACGATCAGGACCTTCACGAGGCGGCCCGGCTCGCGGAAGGCAGGAGGCGCGCGAGGGCGAGCTTCGCGGCGCGCGCGAGCACGCGCATCGACAGCGCCGGGTTCAGGCGCGGGTCCGGCGCGGAGGAATGCCAGCAGACCTCGTGGCGCTTCTCGCAGCGCCGCATCGCTTCCAGCGCCTGGCGCGCCTCGGGGGTGGCCAGCAGGGCGGGAACGGAGTGCCCGTGGGCACGGAGGCTCCCGACGATGCCGCCGAGCTCGCAGAGCGCGACCTCCCCGGTGCTGTAGATGATCAGGCTGCGCCCGGCGCCTGCCGCGCAGTGGAGCTTGGGTCTCCCCCGCGACAGCTCCGTGGAGATCAGCTCCCAGATCGTCGCGTGGAGACCGTTGAGCAGTGCGGAGGGCACGAACTTCCGCCGCGGGTAGTTCCACCACTTGCCGCGGGCCACGTCGCCGTTCATCTCGGCGATCACCTGGCCGTAGCGCTCGGGCACGACGTCGATGGCCGCCGCGTCCTCCTGGCTCCCCTCCCGGCACACGTTGACCACCACGGAATCGGGGCGCAGCTCGTCGCGGATGGTCCGGTAGGTCGAGAGCGCCGCCTCCTGGTTGTGGGCCGTGATGGTCTGGCAGACCCCGGTCGTCAGCCGCGGCTCTTCCTGCGAGATGCCGCGCAGCGCCTCGAGCGTCTCGACGGCGGCCTTGTAGGAGCCGGGCCGCGCCCGGAGGCGGTCATGCAGCTCCCCGATGCCGTCGAGCGAGATCCGGACGTTCAGCCGGGCGCCCGGCATCTTCTCGAGGATCTTGCGCACCTGGGCGCCGATGCGCTCGGCGCTCCAGCCGTTGGTCGGGATCTCCACGCGGCGCACGCCATTGAGACGCCGGAAGATCGACAGGATCTCGGGCAGGTCCTTGCGGATGAAGGGCTCTCCCCCGCCGATGTGCAGGACCAGCACACGGCCCAGCGAGGAGGCGATCTTCTCGATTTCCTCGAGCGTCAGCTCGTCGCGCTTCTGGTTCAGGTCCGCCGAGAAGGCGCAGAACGGACACGTGAAGTTGCAGACGAACGTCGGGAAGAGCGTGACACCGTTCCAGGCCATGATCGTCGTTTGTCGGAAAGCGCCATTGTAGCAGGCCCGCCGGCCGGCTCGGACGCCAAGTCGCATGGGCTCATCGTGTTAGGATCGGCTGTGCCAATCCTCTTCGCCTCCACGCGACGCCTCGGCAAGGAGCTCTCCCTCGCCTTCCGGAACCTCTTCCGGCACCGTGTGCGCAGCGCGGTGGCGCTCTCCTCGATCGTCTTCGGGGTAGCCGCGCTGCTGGTCGCGGGCGGCTTCATCGAGTGGATCTTCGTCAACCTGCGCGAGGCCACGATTCGCTCCCGCCTCGGCCACATCCAGGCCACGCGCCCGGGGTACTTCACCGCCGGCGCGGCCGATCCCTACGCGTTCCTTCTGCCCGCGAGCTCCCCGGAGCTGGATCGCATCACCCGAAACCCTTCCGTCCGCGCCGTCGCCCCGCGACTCTCTTTCGGGGGCCTGCTCTCCCACGGCGAGAACACGGTCTCGTTCCTCGGCGAGGGCGTCGACCCCGAGAAGGAAGAGGACGTCAGCCGCATGATGGCGATCACGCAGGGCCAGGGCCTCTCCTCGCAGGAGCCTCGCGCCGTGATCCTCGGTGAGGGCCTGGCGGCCAGCGCCGGGATCTCGTTGGGCGACACGATCGTGCTGCTCGCGACCACCGAGAACGGTGGCATGAATGCCGTGGAGGCCCGCGTGCGCGGCCTCTTCTCGACCTACACGAAGGCCTTCGACGACGTCGCGCTGCGTCTCCCGATTCCGCTCGCGCGCGAGCTGCTGCGGACGGAGGGGGCGCACACCTGGGTTCTGCTGCTGGACGACACGGGCTCGACCGACACCGTGCTCACGACGCTGCGGCGCATCCCGGTGCCCAACGCGGCGCTCTCCTTCAAGCCCTGGTACGAGCTCGCGGACTTCCACAAGAAGACCGTCCAGCTCTTCTCCCGTCAGATGGGGGTCGTCAACCTGATCATCGCCCTCATCATCGTCATGAGCATCTCGAACACGCTGACGAAGAGCGTGCGCGAGCGAACCGGCGAGATCGGGACGCTTCGCGCGACCGGCTCGAAGGGATCGGAGATCCTGCGGCTCTTCCTCTTCGAAGGCCTGGCGCTGGGCATCGTCGGCGGGGCGGTCGGTGTCGTCGTGGGGCTCCTGCTGTCGGAGCTCATCTCGGCGATCGGAATTCCGATGCCGCCGCCGCCGGGCTCCAACCGCGCCTACATCGGCGAGATCCTGGTGACGCCTCCGCTGGTGCTCAAGGCGTACGCGGTCGCGCTGGTCACGGCGCTGCTGGCCAGCATCCACCCCGCGTGGAAGGCGTCGCGGCTGGAGATCGTCGACGCGCTGAGGGCGAACCGGTGAGCCTGATGTGGCGGCTCGCGCTGCGCAACGTGTTCCGCCAGAGGGCGCGGACGCTGTTGACCCTTGGAGCGATCGCCGCCGGCATCGCCGGCCTCATCCTCTCCGGCGGCTTCGTCGAGGACATCTACGTCCAGCTGCGCGAGGCCACGATCCACTCGCGGCTGGGGCACATCCAGATCTCGAAGGCCGGCTATTCGACGGTCGGTCGCCGCGCGCCGTTCCAGTACGTGCTTCCGGAGCCCGAGGCCCTCGCGAAGCGTCTCGCCGCCGTCCCCGGAGTCCTCGACGTCCTGCCGCGCCTCGAGTTGACGGGCCTGCTCTCCAACGGCAAGGCGAACTACACGATCGTCGGAGAGGGCGTGGATCCCGAGAAAGAGGCGCGCCTGGGCAGCTACGTCTCGATCGTCGCCGGGCGGCAGCTCACGGCCGCCGACAGCTACGGGATCCTCCTGGGCCGCGGCGTCGCCCAGGCCCTGCGGCTTTCGCCGGGAGATCCCGTCACGATCCTGCTCAACACGCCCGACGGCTCCCTGAACAGCCTCGAGATGACGGTCGTCGGCGTGTTCGGGACCTACGCGAAGGACTTCGACGACCGCGCGGTGCGCATGCCGCTCGCGGCGGCCCAGGAGCTGGTCGCCACGCCGGCCGTGCACACGCTGGTGCTCTCGCTCGGCCGGACGAAGGACACGCGGAGCGTCGCGCGGCGGCTCGGCCGCGAGCTTCCGCGAGAGGCCGTGGAGATCCGGACCTGGGACGAGCTCGCCGACTTCTACCGCAAAACGGTCGCGCTCTACGACCGCCAGTTCGGAGTGCTCCAGCTGATCACGCTGTGCATGGTCCTGCTGACGGTCGCCAACAGCGTCAGCATGACGATCTGGGAGCGCACCGGCGAGGTCGGCACGCTGATGGCGCTGGGCGACGCGCCACGCGTCGTGCGGCGCTTGATCCTGGCCGAGAACGTGCTGCTCGCGGGAATCGGCGGCCTGCTCGGGGTCGGCCTCGGGATCGTGATGGCACTCGTGATTTCGAAGATCGGCATTCCGATGCCTGCCCCGCCCAATGCC
>DATBIJ010000194.1:0-12343 GCA_036557025.1 Thermoanaerobaculia bacterium
CGGACCTCGTAGCCCTCGTACTCGAGCGTCGTGCGGACCGCGCCCCGGATCGCCGCGTCGTCGTCGATGATGAGGACCCGCTGGCTCATGGGCTCCCGGCGCCGGGCTCTGGGCGGCCGCGACCATCGCGGCGGCGGGATCGGCGCTCCACCGGCGCAAACGAGGTGCCGGGGCCGATCCTTCCCGGAAAACGCGAGCGCCCGCCGTGAGGCGGGCGCCGCGAAAGAGCCGGGGTCCGGGAGGGTCTATTCCTCCATCTTCACCAGGGCGAAGAAGGACTGCTGGATCGCCGGACGGTAGACGTAGAGCCGCAGGTATTCGCCGTCCTTCGTGCCGCCGACGACCTTCCCGAACTCCTCGCTGGAGTCGACACGGCGCCCGTTGACCTCCGTGATGACGTCGCCTTCGCGGACGTTGGCGTCGGCCGCCGGCGAAACCTCCTTGACGCTGACGACGAGCAGCCCCTCGATGGAGCGGTCGATCCGCTGCATCTGCTTGAGCTGCGGCGTCAGCTCCGTGACGCTGATGCCGATCTTGCGCCGCGAGTCCTCCGAGGAGGAGGCCTCGCGCGTCGCGGCGTCGTCGGAAGGCTCGTCGTCGCGCGCGGCAACGACGGCGGTCATGGTCTGCTCCTTGCCGTCGCGCGTCACCGAGAGCTTGACCTTCGATCCGGGCGCGCGGCCCGAGACGTAGGAGATCAAATCGCGGGTGTCGTGCACTGCGACGTCGTCGACCTTGACGATCACGTCGCCGGGCTTCAAGCCCGCCTTCTCGCCGGGCTTGCCCGCGAGCACCGACTGGACGAACGCTCCGTCGCGGGTCTTCAGGCCGAAGGCGTCCTGCTTGTCCTCGTTGACGTTCTCGATGTTGATGCCGAGGTACCCGCGGACGACCTTCCCCTTCTCGCGAAGCTGGGGAAGGATCGAGCGCAGCGTGTTCACCGGCACGGCGAACCCGATGTTCTGCGCGGGACGGAAGATCGCGGTGTTGATTCCGACGACCTCGCCGTCGACGTTGATCAGCGGGCCGCCGGAGTTGCCGAAGTTGATCGCGGCGTCGGTCTGGATGAAGTTGTCGAAGGAGCGCGAGGCCTGGTCCGAGGAGAGGCCGGAACGGCCCTTCGCGGAGACGACGCCGACGGTCACGGTCTTGTCGAAGTTCAGCGGATCGCCGATCGCCATGACCCACTCGCCGACGCGGACCTTCTCGGAATCCCCCAGGGCCAACGCGGGCAGGCGCTCCTTGAGTTCGATCTTCAGCAGCGCGAGGTCGGTGGCCGGGTCGCGGCCCACGAGCTTCGCCGTGGCGGTGCGGCCGTCCGAGAGGCGGACCTGGATCTTGTCGGCGTTCTCGACGACGTGGTAGTTCGTCACGACCTCGCCGTCGGACGAGATCACGAAGCCCGTGCCGCCCTGCTGCTCCTTGGAGTCCTCGTCCCGGTCCTGCCCGCGGGGATCCCGCCCGAAGGGCTGGCCGAAGAAGAACTCGAAGGGATCGCCCTGCTGGCCCTGGCCGGGCCCGGAGAAACGGCGCCGCTCACCGGAGTGAACGATGTCCGTCGAGGTGATCGAGACGACGGACGGCATCGTCTCGGAGGCGATGTCGGCGAACGAAGGCAGCAGCACGCCGCCCCCGCGGGCCGAGGTCCGGGCCGGGGCGTCCTTCTGGGCCTCGGACCGGGGCGTGACGTCCACGGAACCCGCCACGACCATGCCGAACACGATGGCGGCCGCCACCAGGGCGGAAAACGAAATGGCGCGTTTGGTAGATCTCTCCATAACTCCTAATCCCTCTGTCCCGGGTCACGCTTTCGGTGCCGGGTCCCTTTCGGGTGAATGAGAAACGTCGGCGTTTCGGCCCGAATTCCGCCCGGGGCCCCGAGGCGGCAGGCCGGAACGGCCGTGCTCCACCAGGATGCAACGGTCCATGGCGACGGGGATCCCCGCCTCGGTGAGGCGGCGCGCCGACGAGGCGTCCTCGATCCCCTTCTGCATCCAGAAAAACCCCACCCCCCGCGCGATCGCCTCGTCCGCGACGGGCGCGACGTGCTCCGATCGCCGGAAGACGTCGACGATGTCGATCCGAATCTCCGCAGGGATCTCGGAGAGCGATCGGTACGCCCGCCGGCCGAGGATCTCCTCGTGGCCGGGGTTGACCGGAATGACCTCGTATCCCTGGGCGATCAGATAGCGCGCGATCTCGTTGGAGGGCCGATCGGCCCGCGGCGAGCACCCCACGACCACGATGGTCTCCGCGGTCTCGAGCGCGCGCCGGATCTCGGTGCGGTCGTTGACCGCGCTCACTCGCCCTCCCCGTCTTCGGCTCCCGGCCGGAGGTTGTAGAAGAAGGTCACGGTGACGCCCTCGCGGTCGGAGTTCAAATCCTTCGGCAAGGGGCGGAAGGGCGACGAGGTCAGGACCGCCTGCAGCGCCGCGTTGTCGAAGGGAGGCACACCCGAGCCCGACACGATGTGCGCGCCGTCCACACGCCCGTCTCCGCGGATGAAGTAGCGAATCGTGACCTTGCCCTTCCAGCCGAGCCGCGCGAGGCTCGGCACGTCCCAGTGCAGCTTGATGCGCCGCAGCATCTCCCGCGCGTAGGGGCCCCAGTCGTACCACTTCGTGTCGAAGGAGAAGGGCCCCGAGTCGACGAAGCCGCCGTCCGGGTTGGGGAATCCCGCGCCGTCCTCGCCCGCACTGGGCAGCCCGCGGGCCGCCTCGCGGATCGCCTGATCGAGTCCCGCGAGGGTCTCGACGGGCTGACGCTGGGCGCCCGCCTCGCCGCGCGGCGGCGCCGGAAAGCCCTCCGTGCCCGGCTCTTCCGCGGTCGGAGAGCCGCTCGCCTTCTTCTCGGCCCGTTGGGCCGGCTGCGGCGCTCCGGAAGGCTTCTGGTCGCCCCGCTTCCCGGCCTCGAGTCCCGAGATGCCCGGCTTCTCGGGGATGAACGGCAGGGCGGAGCGCTCGCGCCGAGGATCCCCGCCCCCGGCGCGCCGGTCGGCATCGGACAGAGGGGCGTCCGGCTTGCGAACGTCGCGGGAAGGACCCGGGGCTTCCATGAAGCGCAGGGGGATCTTGGATTCCTCTCGCTCCGGGGGGACGAACGCCGCGAGCAGGCCGTGACGGGGGTCGGGGGCGGGCCGGTTGGCGTCCGCGATGACGCCCCGAATCAGAAGAACGAGAAGGATGGCGTGGGCGACCAGGGAGAGAAGGATCGCGCGTTCGACCGGAATGATCGGCCGTCGGCCGCTGCCTCCCTCGAACATTTCGAACAACTGTGCGCAACTCCGTTCTCCGAAACAGCGGTGGCCTGCGGGAGATTCTCGCCCGCCGGAGCGCCGCGACACGCTCCCCGGCTGTGCCGACCATGACGTCCCCAGGGACGGTCGGGAACCCCGAAGGTTACCGCTTGACGCCGCCGCGGCCGGGGCGGAGGCTCTTTGCGTGGATCCGCGCACCCAGAAAGACCGCCAGAACGTCAGCATGGCCCACCTGGCGATGGTGGCGGCCCTCTTCTCCTACGCCGTGCTGATCTGGCTGCTCAAAGACAAGCTCGCGAAGACTCCGGAGCCGCCCCGCGGTGACTCCCTGGCCCTGCCCCTGTTCGCCATCGGCATCGTGCAGTACCTGCTGGCGACCCACCTGGGGGCCCGCCGCCTTCCGGGTCCGGCCGCCGGCGCCAGCGCCCGAGTCCGCTCCTACTTCCTCATCCGATTCGCCTCCGCGGAGGCCCTCGGGATCTTCGGCCTGTTCGTCGGCTTCCTCGGCGCCCGCACGGCCGTCTGGGCAGCGCTGCTGGCCACATCGCTCGTCGCGATGCTCGCCAGCGCCCCGACCCGGGAGGCATGGGAGGCCGCCCTTCGCCGGGCGGCGACGTCCTCGGGGACCTGACTCGGTCCCAGCCCGCGTAAATGCCCGTAAAACCGCTCCATAAGGGCCCGGCGGGTTGCGGGGCCGGCAGGGGTTTGATAGAAATGGCGGCCGTATGAAGCGGGCGGGTGCCCGCTTTTTTGTTCGCCGAGATGACGGAGCTGAGCACGAGCACGATGGAAGCGATCCGGCAAGCCGCCGAGAATCGAGGCCTGCGCCTCCTGGAGGTGACCTCCGCGGGCGCGGGGCGCTACACGACCCTGCGGATCGTGCTGGAGCGGCTCAACGGCGAAAGCGTGACGCTCGATGAGTGCGAGACGGTCTCGCGCGAGGTCTCCACGGTGCTCGATGCCACCGACGAGATCCCGCACAAGTACGCGCTCGAGGTCTCCTCGGCGGGTCTCGATCGCAAGCTCTACTCACTCGAGGACGCGCGGCGCTTCGTGGGCCGTCGCGTGCGCGTGAAATCGCACGTCGCCGTCGAAGCGACGCCCGAGCCGGGCCGCATCGCGGGGGCTCCCGCGCGGAACTTCGCCGGAGTGCTCGCGTCGGTCGACGGTGATCGCCTCACGGTGTTTGATGAGGAAAACCGCAGAACCTATAATGTCCGTTTCGGCGAAACTCGCCAGGTCCGGCTCGATTACGAGTGGCCGGCCCGGCAGGGCGTTTGAGGAGAGGCTGTCCCCCATGATCATCGATCCGGCGGTCATCCGTCAGGTGTCGCGCGAGAAGGACATCGATGCGGAGAAGATGTTCGCCGCCCTCGAGGAGGCGATGTCCTCGGCCGCTCGGAAGTTCTACCGCGACAAGGCCGTCGTCACGGCGATCGACCGCTCGACGGGCGAGATGACGGCCTGGTCGTTCCGCACGGTCGTCGAAGAGCTCGATACGGAGTCCGAGGAGCCGCCGCCGCAGATCCTGCTGGACGAGGCGCGCACGCTGGTCGACCAGAAGGGCACCGGCGGGGATCTGCGGATCTACCGCCCCTCGAGCACGGAAGGCGAACCGCCGTCCCAGGTCTCCGAGCTGCGCGTCGGCGACGAGATCCGCATGACGCGGGAGCCGGTCGGGCTCGGCCGCATCGCGGCCCAGACCGCCAAGCAGGTTCTCTATCAGAAGGTCCGCGAGGCCGAGCGGGAGAACATCTACAACGAGTTCTTCCCGAAGGTCGGCGAGATGATGAACGGAACCGTGAAGCGCTTCGAGCGCGGCGACATGATCGTCGACCTCGGCCGCACGGAGGCCATCATCCCCCGGGACCAGCAGTCCCGTGCCGAGCGCTACGGCCAGGGCGAGCGCATCCGCGCCGTCCTCGTCGACGTACACAAGAACCCGAAGGGGCCCCAGCTCGTGCTCTCGCGCACGGACCCGCGTCTGCTGATCCGCCTGTTCGAGATGGAAGTGCCGGAGATCTACGACGGCACCGTCGTCATCAAGGGCGCGGTTCGTCAGCCGGGCGAGCGCGCCAAGGTCGCGGTGCGCTCGCGCGAGCGCGACGTGGATCCGGTCGGCGCCTGCGTCGGAATGCGGGGCAGCCGCGTCCAGTCGATCATGCGGGAGCTGCACGGCGAGAAGGTCGATGTGATTCCCTACTCGGACGACCTCATCACGTTCGCGCAGAACGCGCTGCAGCCCGCCAAGATCACGCGGGTCTCGCCGATCCATCACGAAGACGGCACCATGAGCCTGGACTGCGTCGTCGAGGATGACCAGCTCTCGCTCGCGATCGGCAAGAAGGGGCAAAACGTCCGTCTGGCCTCCGCCCTGATCGGCATGAAGATCGAGATCAAGGGCGAGAGCGAGGTGAAGGGAGAGGTCGCGATGGCGCTCTCCCGGATGCTGGAGACCTCGCGGCGCCGCCAGTTCCCGGTCGCCGAGATCGAGGGCGTCGGCGAGAAGACGGCCGAGAAGCTCGTGGAGGCCGGGATCACCACGCTCGGAGATCTGCTGGACAAGACGGCGGCCGAGCTCGCGGAGATCCCCGGAATCGGAGAAGCGAAGGCCGAGAAGCTGCTCGCGGCGGCTCGCGAGCGCGAGGCCGTCATGATCGCCGAGGCGGCCGAAGCGGACGAGGCCGAAGCCGAAGAGGAAGAATTCGAAGAAGACAACGCCGAGGCCATCGCGGCCGAGGACGAGGCCGTGGACGAAGCGGCGCAGGGCTCCGAAGGAGCCGCGAAGGGTCCCGCCGAGGGCGAGGATGCCGAGAAGCCGCAGGAAACGACGGTGAGGGAGTAGCCGGTCCAGATGGCGAAGATTCGCGTCGAAGAGCTCGCCCAGCAGATGGGCATTGGCAGCAAGGAAGTGCTCTTCCTGCTGCAGTCGATCGGTGTCGACGTCAAGTCGCCGCAGGCGGCGCTGGACGAGTCGATGGTCCAGGCGATCCTGCAGGGCAAGACGCACGCGCCCAAGCAGCTGATCGTTCGGGAACAGGAGACGCGGCCCACGCGCACGCCCAAGAGCGCCCTCTCCCGGATCAAGATCGTCGACAAGCCGCCCCTGTCGCCCGCCGACGCCGCTTCCGGCGCGGAAGCCTCGGACGCGCCCGTCACGGTGGCGGAGGCCTCGGCCCCGAGCGCCGAGGAGAGCCGGCCCGCCGCCGAGGCGCGTCCGGCAGAGGCTCGACCCGCCGCACCGGCCCCCGCGAACGTGTCCAAGGCGCGACCGGCCGAGCCCGCGCGCACCGCGGTCATCGAGCCCGAGCCCGAGCCGGCTCCCGAAACGCCGGCTGCCACGCCGCGCGTCCTGCCCCGCAAGATCGTGCTGCCTCCCCCGCGCCCGGCGCGTCCCACGGGACCCGCGGGACGGCCTCCGGCCCCCGCCGGAGCGCGGCCGACCGGACCCGCCGCCCCGCGTCCCGCCGGGCCTCCGGGCAGCCGCCCGATGGCGCCTGCCGCGATGCGAATGGGACCCGCGGGTGCCCGGCCGATGGGACCCGCCGGCTCCCGCCCCATGGGACCGGCGCGGGGAACCGCAGGACCCCAGGTCTACCGTCCCGCTCCCGGCGGGCCCGGCGCGCGTCCGATGGGCCCGCGTCCGGGAGGTCCCGGACGGCCGACGCGGCCCGGCGCCGCGGGGGCGATGCCGCCGCCTCCGGGACGCGAGGGTGGTATCCGCCGCAAGAAGGACTCCGCCGAGGACGCGAAGAAGCAGGTCAAGAAGGGCGGCGCCAAGCCCAAGATCACGGTCGCCGACGAGGTCGACATCCGGGAGTTCGTGGGCGTCTACCAGGAAGACACGTACTCGGACATCCACCTGCCGCTGATCGAGAAGGGCGAGGGAGCCGAGGAGAACGTCGAGGCGGCGCGCCCGATCTCCAAGTCCGCGATGCGACGCGCCTCCAAGGAGACCCGCCAGCACGACTCGGGCAAGCTGCTCGAGTTCAAGAAGCCGCCGCCGACGGGACCGGTCTTCTTCTCCGAGGCCGTCACGGTCAAGGAGCTCTCCGAGAAGCTCGGCGTGCTCGCCAAGGACGTCCTGCGTCTGCTGATGCAGCGGGGCGTGCTCGCGACCGTGAACCAGACCCTCGACGCGAACGCCGCCATCCAGATCGCCCGCGAGCTGGGCGTCGAGGCGGCCGTCGTCTCCTTCGAGGAGGAGATGGAGCTCTCGCGCACGCCCGAGACCGCGGCGGAAGACACCGCGGAGCGCGTGCCCCGCGCCCCGGTCGTCACGGTCATGGGCCACGTCGACCACGGCAAGACCTCGCTGCTCGACGCGATCCGACGCACCGAGGTGGCCGCCGGTGAGGCCGGAGGCATCACCCAGCACATCGGCGCCTACCGCGTCGAGGCGAACGGCCGTCCGATCGTGTTCCTGGACACGCCCGGCCACGAGGCCTTCACTTCGATGCGCGCCCGCGGCGCCAAGGTGACCGACATCGTGGTCCTCGTCGTCGCGGCGGACGACGGCGTGATGCCCCAGACCATCGAGGCGATCGACCATGCGCGCGCCGCGAAGGTGCCGATCGTCGTCGCGATCAAAAAGATCGACAAGCCCAACGCGAACCTGGACCGCGTGAAGAAGGAGCTCGCCGACAAGGGCGTCCTGCTCGAGTCCTGGGGCGGCGACACGCCCTCGGCCGAGGTCTCCGCTCTCAAGAAGCAGGGCATCGACCACCTCCTCGAGCTGATCCTGCTCGTCGCCGAGATGGGCGAGCTCACCGCGCCGGCGACCGGCGAGGCGCGGGGTGCGGTGCTCGAGGCCCGTCGCGAGGCGGGTCGCGGAAACATCGCGACCGTGCTGGTGCAGTCCGGGACCCTTCGCGTCGGCGACATCTACTTCGCGGGCTCGGTCTTCGGGCGCGTGCGCTCGATGCAGGACGACCGCGGCCGCAAGGTCGAGGAGGCCGGGCCGGCAACGCCCGTCGAAGTGACGGGCTTCGAGGATTTGCCGCAGGCCGGCGACGCGTTTCAGGTCGTCGAAGACGAGCAGAAGGCCCGCTCCGTCGCCTCCTTCCGCCAGCAGCGCGACCGCGACAAGGTCATGGCGGGCTCCGGGAAATTCTCCCTCGAGCAGCTCTTCTCGAAGATCCAGGAGGGCGCCCTCAAAGAGCTGCCGATCATCCTGAAGGCCGACGTCGCGGGCTCCGCCGAGGTGCTCGGGCAGTCTCTGCGCAACCTCTCCAACGAAAAGGTGAAGATCAACCTGATCCACGCCGGCGTGGGCGCGATCAACACCAACGACGTCATGCTGGCCTCCGCCTCGGGCGCGATCATCGTCGGCTTCAACGTCCGTCCGGAGCGCAAGGCCGAGGTCGAGGCCGAGAAGGCCGGCGTCGACATGCGCCTCCACACCGTCATCTACAACGTCACCGACGAGATCAAGGCCGCGATGACGGGCCTGCTCGAGCCGACGCTCAAGGAAGTCGCTCAGGGACGCGCGGAGGTCCGAAACACCTTCAAGGTGCCGAAGTTCGGCGTGATCGCGGGCTCCTACATCACGGAGGGCTCGATCTCGCGTTCCTCGCAGGTGCGCCTGCTGCGCGACAACCGGGTCATCTACGAGGGCAAGATCGGATCCCTGCGCCGCTTCAAGGACGACGTCTCGGAGGTCAAGCAGGGCTTCGAGTGCGGCATCGGCCTCGACAAGTACCAGGACATCAAGGTCGGCGACATCATCGAGGCCTTCCAGGTGGAGAAGGTCGCGGGCGTGATGGCGTGAACGCGGGAATGGTGAAGGCGGGAATCGAAATCGGGAAGCGGTAATCGGGAATCGGAGATCGAAGCCGGGAATCGAACCGATTACCGATTCCCCATTCCCGATTCCCGAACTCCTTTCCCGTCTCTCACGATTCCCGCATCCTCGACATGGTCATCGCCTACGCCCTCTTCGATCTGCACTTGCCGGGCTGCGCGGGGCTGAAGGAGAAGCGCATGATCCTTCGCAGCATCAAGAGCCGGATCCGAAACGAGTTCGAGGTCTCTGTCGCGGAAGTGGACTCGCAGGATCTCTGGCAGCGCGCGGGCCTCGGGGTCGCCGTCATCGGGCCGGACCAGGAGCCGTTGGACGCGCTCCTGCAGCGGATCCTTCGATTCGTCGAGAGCAACCTCGATGGGGAGATCCTCCGCTTCGAGAACGAGTTTCTGCATGTATGAGTCTCGTCGATGAAAAAAGAATCCCGCCGTAGCCACCGGGTCGCGGATTTGGTCCGCTCCGAGCTGTCGAGCCTCGTTCTGACCGTGGCGCACGATCCGGAGCTGCGACACGTGACGATCACGGACGTCGTGATGCCGTCGGACCTGCGCTCGGCGCGCGTCTACTACTCCCGGCTGGGCAGCCCCGAGGACCTCGCGCGCGCCGGCGAGGCCCTGGAGCGGGCGGCGGGCTTCCTGCGGGGCGAGGTCGGGCGTCGCTGCCGGCTTCGCTACGCGCCGGAGCTCCACTTCACGCCGGATCTCTCGCTCGCTCGCGGCGCCCGCGTCGAGGAGATCCTGAACGAGGTTCTGCCGCACGAGGAATCCGGCGAGGACGGCCCGGAGTGACGCGCGGCACGGCGCTCTCGGGCGGCGCTCTTCTCTTGATCGACAAGCCCTCCGGCATGACCTCCCACGACGTCGTCGAGCGGGCACGCCGGGCGACCGGGGTCAAGCGGATCGGCCATAGCGGAACCCTCGACCCGATGGCGACGGGCCTGCTGCTGCTCTGCGCCGGCGGCGCGGCTCGCCTGCAGGGGTTCTTCACCGGCCTGGACAAGTCCTACGAGGGCATCATCCGCCTCGGCCGCGCCACCGACACCTACGACAAGGAGGGTGAGCCGCAGGGTGAGCCGCGGGATGCCTCCCGCGTCTCTGCGGCCGACGTCGAGGCGGCCGCCGCGGGCTTCCGCGGCGAGTTCGCGCAGGCGCCGCCCCCCTTCTCCGCGAAGAAGGTCGCCGGCCGCAAGCTCTACGAGATGGCCCGCAAGGGAGAAAACGTCACGGTGGCGCCCAAGACGGTGCGCGTCTCCTCGCTGGAGTTTTCGCCGCCGGTCGATGGAGCTCTTCCGTTTCGCATCTCCTGCTCCTCCGGCACCTACATCCGCTCGATCGCGCACGATCTGGGCACGCGACTGTCCTGCGGCGCGCACCTGGAGTCGTTGCGTCGCACCTCGATCGGCCGCTTCCGCATCGAAGACGCCGTGCCGCTCGAGGCCTTCGAGCGCATGAGCCCGGAAGAGAGGCTGGCGGAGCCTCACGGCCTGCCCCTCGCGCGGGTACCGCTTCCCTTCGAGCGGGTCAAGCTGGCTTCCCTGGAGGCCTGGAAGGTTCGGCGCGGACAGGGGATCCCGGCGCGGTCGGTGGCCGCCCGGCAGGGGGAATGGGTGGCGCTGATCGGGCCGTCGGACGATCTGATCGCGCTGGGCACCGTGGTGGCGAGCCACAAGATCAGCCTGATCCAACCCAAGATCGTCCTGTCGGACGAGGCGGCCTCCCGCTAGGTGCCCGTCCCGTCGCAAGTCGCGGCAGTGGAAGGAGATCTCGTCTCGTGGTAGTCTCGGCGGCTATTGAAAAAAGTGAGAGTTGTGAGAGTTTTGGAGGAACAGTGAACGTCACGGAGTATCAGGCCGGCAAGGCCGGTATCGTCCGGGAGAATCGGGTGCACGACACCGATACGGGTTCCCCGGAGGTTCAGGTCGCGCTCTTGACCAACCGCATCGCGTACCTGACCGAGCACTTCAAGTCGAGCGCCAAGGATCACCACTCCCGCCGGGGACTGCTTCGGTTGGTCGGGCGGCGTCGTCGCCTGCTCGACTACCTCAAGGGCGAGAGCCCGGAGCGGTACCACAAGCTCATCGATCGCCTCGGCATCCGGAAGTAGCGCCCGTCAACACAACCGGGCCTCTCCGCGCCGGGGCGCCGCCCCGATGCCGAAGGTCCGCGCGCCCCAATTGACCGAGGGCGCATCGAGGACAAACATATGAAGCATGAACTTTCGGTCCCCGTCGGGACCAAGTCTTTGAGTTTCGAGATCGGAAAGCTGGCCAAGCAAGCGGACGGCTCCGCCGTCGTTCGGCAGGGAGACACCGTGGTCCTCGTGACCGCGGTCTTCGCCAAGGAGCCGCGCGAGAACGCCGAGTTCTTCCCTCTGACGGTCGACTACCGCGAGAACACCTATGCGGCCGGACGCATCCCCGGCGGCTGGTTCAAGCGCGAGGGCCGCCCCACCGAGAAGGAGATCCTCACCTCCCGTCTGATCGACCGGCCGATGCGGCCGCTGTTCCCCAAGGGGTTCTTCCACGAGACCCAGATCGTCGCGTTCGTGCTCTCGGCCGACGGCCAGCACGATCCCGACATTCTCGCGTTGAACGGCGCCTCCGCGGCGCTGACCTGCTCGTTGATCCCCTTCGGCTCCCCCGTCGGCGCGGTTCGCGTTGGGCGGATCGGGGGTGAGTTCGTCCTGTTCCCGACCAATGCCGAGCGGGAGAAGTCCGACATCGACCTGATCGTCGCGGGCACCGCGGACGCCGTGGTGATGGTCGAGGCCGGCGCCAAGGAAGTCTCCGAGGGCGTGATGATCGACGCGATCTTCTTCGGGCACGAGGCGATCAAGACGATCGTCGCCGCCCAGAAGGACCTCGCCGGCCGCGCGGGCATCCAGAAGCCCTCCTGGCAGGCGCCGGAGGCCTATCCCGCCACCGTCCTGGACGAGGTGCGCCAGAAGTGGGGCGCCGCGATGATGGCCGCGATGACCCTGCCCAACAAGATCGCCTCCTACGCCGAGATCAAGGCCGTCAAGAAGGCGGCGGTCTCGATGGTTCCGGAAGCCGAGGAAGCGCGCCGCCAGCAGACGGCGAAGGCCGCCGACGACCTCGTCAAGGTCCTGACGCGCGAGACCATCCTGCGCGACGGCAAGCGGCTCGACGGCCGCCCCTTCGATGCGGTCCGGCCCATCACCTGCGAGGTGGGGCTCCTCCCCCGTACGCATGGCTCCGCGCTCTTCACGCGCGGCGAGACGCAGGCGCTGGTCACGGCGACCCTCGGAACCTCGGACGACGCTCA
>DATBIJ010000195.1:0-7857 GCA_036557025.1 Thermoanaerobaculia bacterium
AAGGCCAAGGCGCTGCAGCCACTCTCCGGCCGCGGCGTCCACGTCGGCCAGAGACGCGCCTTTCAGCCTCCCGTAGTACCGCAGCAGCCGCCGCGCCGTCATCTTCTTGTACAGCCCCCGCTCCTCGGGCAGATAGCCGACACGGTCGCGCGCCGCGTCGGCGTCGCGGGAGTCGAAGAGGACGACCTCCCCGGAATCGGGCAGGAAAATCCGGTTGATCATCCGCAGAGTCGTCGTCTTGCCGGCGCCGTTTCGGCCGAGCAGGCCCGTGATCGTGCCCGGACGGACGTCGAAGGAGACCCCGTCGACGGCGGGCACCGCGCCGAAACTCTTTCGGATTCCGCGGACGGAGAGGACCGGGGCGGAGGGCGGAGCGGCGCTCACCCGGCGGTCGCGGTGTGGCGAAGCCGCTCGAGCTCGGCGCCCATGCGGCCGCGCCACATCAGCCCGTACATGCGGAAGTCGCCGCGCAGGGACCAGAGCGGATACTGGAACGTCGCGGGGCGATTCTTCTCGATGAAGAAGTGCCCGATCCAGGCGAGCCCGTAAGCGGCGACGAGCGCCCACAGGATCAGGAAGGGTCGCGCCGTGATCACCGCGGAGGCGGCGATCGTGAGTCCCAGCGTGGTTCCGACGAAGTGCAGCAGGCGGGTCCCGGACTTCGCGTGCTGCGAGACGTAGAACGGCCAGAACGCTTCGAAGGTGGCGATCCGCTCCGTCGTCACGGGGCGAGTCTACGCCGATTCGAGAGGGCCGCAAGGTATAACGCCTTCGTGACGCAAGTGACCGGCCCGCGCCGCGAGGGATGGAAATCGCCGCGGCGCCTGCTGCTCTGGATCGCGGCGGTCGTGGCGCTCACCGCGGTGATCCTGCTCTCGCCGCGAATCGACGCGAAGCAATGGATCGACACGCTCGGCGGCTTCGTGCAGCGGCTCGGCACCGCGGGACCGCTCCTCTACGCGGTTCTCTACGTCGTGGTGGCCGTGCTCGCGGGACCGGCCTGGCTGGCCAGCATGACCGCCGGCTTCGTCTGGGGCACCTGGAAGGGGCTGCTGATGGTCACGATCGGCGCCACGGCGGGCGCCGCGGCGGCGTTCTCGCTCGCGCGGCACGCCGCTCGCCGGAAAGTCGAGCGGCTCGCGCAGAGCAACGCGACCTTCGGCGCGATCGACCGGGCGGTCGCCGCGCACGGCTGGAAGGTCGTCCTGCTGCTGCGGATGTCCCCCGTGGTTCCCTACACGATCTCCAACTACCTCTACGGGCTCACCGCGATCCGCTTCTGGCCCTACGTTGCCGCGACCGCGGTCGGCTCGATCCCGGTCTCGTTTCTCTACGTCAGCCTCGGCGCCGCGGGACGCGACGCCGCCGAAGGCCGGGCGAGGAGCCCGCTGGAGTGGGCCCTGCTCGCGGTCGGCCTCGCCGCGACCGTTCTGGTGACCGTTCTCGTGACGCGGGCGGCGCGACGGGAGCTGTCGCGGCACGCCGGCGGTCGCGTGGCAGAATCCGAGACAGGGCGGGAGGAGAATTTCCCGCGCGGGGGGGGACAATGAAGCGAGCCGGTCTCGCGACAAGGTCGGATGGTGTGCAGTCCGAACGGATGGAGGGAGAGCTAATGATCCAGTTCAATGCGAGATTGCAGCGTGCACTCACCATGCCGTTGCTCGCCGGGTTGCTGTCGGTCGCCGGGGGAGTGTCCGCTCAGGGGCAAGTTGGCGAGGCCGTTCAAGAAGGCGCGGGACGGTTGGGGGGGGCGACGTCTCCCGCGACCGTTGACCCGCGAACGTATGGCGGTGCGACCAGCGCCCTCCTGGTTGGGGCGGCGAGCTTCCAACCGAGGTCCACGGCCATGGTCACTGACGTCTCGAACTCCTACGTCGCGTGCAGCGGCGGGGCCGAGTGCACCTTCCGTGCGGACCTCAACTTACCCGCGGGGGCGCTGCTCACTTCCATCGAAGCCGACATCTGCGATACCGATGCTGCTAACAACGTCGTGGTGGAACTCTTCAAGGTGCCGGCGATACCGGCCGGCGTACAAGGCTACCCGATACTCGCCACGGCGGGGTCTTCTGGGTCTCCGGGGTGTGCACTCGTGGCCGCGAATCTCCCCACGCCGGAAGTGATCGGCAATCGCACCCAGGGCTACTATTTCCGGTCCAGCCAGGGCACGACAGCCAACACTCGACTTTACGGTGTGCGCGCCCTTTATGCGCTCCAAGTCAGCCCCGCGCCCGCGGTCGCCACCTTCCCCAACGACGTGCCGACGAGCCACCCCTATTTCCGGTTCATCGAAGCGCTCGCCGCAGCCGGGATCACCAGTGGCTGCGGGCCGGGGTCCTTCTGCCCCAACGCGCCGATCACACGCGGGGAGATGGCGGTCTTCCTGAGCGCCGCGCTGGGGCTGCACTTCGCGCCGTGAGGACCAGACACGGACGGGTCTGAGACGCGCGGCCCGGGGGCCTGACCTGCTCGCGGTAGTCCCAGTCGCCCATTCGTGACGCGGGCGGCCCGCCGGGAGCTGTCGCGTTACGCCGGCGGTCGCGTGGCAGAATCCGCGGCGTCGCGGGAGTTCGATCCGCCGCGCGGGGAGGGTGAATGAGGCGCATCGGTCTGGCGATCCTTCTGGCGGCGTCGACGCCGCTGCTCGCGCAGCAGCGCGACTGGTCCAAGGTCGAGGTCAAGGCGCAGCCGCTCTCCGAGGGCATCTGGATGCTGACCGGCGCGGGCGGCAACATCGGCCTGTCGGCCGGACCCGACGGGGCCTTCCTCATCGACGACCAGTACGCACCGTTGACCGAGAAGATCGTGGCCGCGGTGAAGGCCGTGACCGACCAGCCGATCGAGTTCGTGCTCAACACGCACTACCATCCGGATCACGCGGGCGGCAACGAGAACCTCGGCAAGGCGGGCGTGATGATCGTCGCGCACGAGAACGTCCGCAAGCGGCTCACCATGGACTGGTTCAACGAGACCTTCCAGAGCCCGATGAAGCCAGCGCCCGCGGCCGCGCTGCCCGTCGTGACCTTCACGGAGTCGGTGACCTTCCACTACAACGGCGACGAGATCCGTATCCTCCACGTGCCGCCCGCCCATACTGACGGCGACAGCATCGTCTTCTTCCCCAAGGCGAACGTGCTGCATACCGGCGACCTCGCCTTCAACGGCTTGTATCCCGTGATCGACTACTCCGCGGGCGGAACGATCGACGGCATGGTCGCTGCCTGCGACCGCGTGATGGCGATGATCGACGAGAAGACGAAGGTCATCCCGGGCCACGGGCCGCTGACGGACAAGGCCGGGCTCAAGGAGTACCGCGACATGCTCGCGGGCGTGCGGGATCGGGTGAAGCCGATGGTCGCGGCGGGAAAGACGATCGACGAGGTCCGCGCCGCGAAGCCGACGGCGCCGTGGGACGCGAAGTGGGGCGGCGGCTACTACAAGCCGGACGCCTGGGTCGCCGTGGTCTACGGAAGCCTCGGCGGCAAGCTGCCGAAGCCGACTCCGACGCCGGCGCCTTAGAGCCCGAGCTTCTCCTTGAGCCACGCGACGCGGTCCTCCCGCGCCTTCGCGTTGAGCTCGTGGCCGGCCTCGTACCAGATCGTCCGCTTCGGCTCGCCCGCGGCGGCCGCGAAGGCGTCGGCGGAGGCCTTCGGCACATAGGGATCGATGTCGCCGAACTGGAAGAGCACGGGGGAAGGCGCCGCGGCGCCGACGTAGAGGACCGGCTCCAGTGGCGCCAGCTCGTCGATGACCTTCTGGCGGGCGTCGCCTTCCAGGGCGCGCTGGTTGAGCAGGAACCAGTCGGCGAAGGAGCTCGTGCCGGCCTGGAACGCCCAGGCGGAGGGACGGCGGTCGATGCCCGCGAGCAACGCGCCGTACATCGCGCCGAAATCGTGGCCCACGTAGGCGACGCGCGCGGGATCGACGCCCGGCTGGGAGACGAGCAAATCCAGGGCGCGGGAGAGCTCGCGGACCTGCGCCACCGACGCCGGGTAGTCGTCGGCGACCTTGCGCTGCGGGAACCACTCCGCCTCGGACCACATCGTGTCGATCAACAGCGACGTGACGCCGCCCTTCGCGAGAGCCACCGCCTCCTCCAGGAACTGCGTGCGGTTCGAATCGGGCGAGGGCGGCGCGTACCAATGCACGAAGAGGATGCCGGGACCGCGGGCGCGCCCCTTGCCCGACGCCGCCGAGGCGACCAGCGTCGCGCCGATCGGCCGGCCGGCCGCCCCCGCGTAGCGGATCTCCCGGATGACGGCGCCGTCGCGGGAGCTCTGACCGGTCGTCTCCAACGAGAAGACCGCCTTGCGGTCGTATTCGAACGCGCTCGCCGGCAGCCTCTTCGCCGCGGCCGCCGAGGCCGGATAGTGCGGGAAGGGCGCCGGGGAAGGCGTGCTCTGTCCCGCGACGATCTTCCAGGCGCCGTCCTTCTTCGCCCAGACGTGCAGGTAGCGGAAGTCCTGGGAGATCTTGCCTTCCCCCGCCCGTCCCACGAGGCGGCCCTCGGCCACGACGGCATCGCCGGCCGACCGCACCGTCAGCTCCTCGGTCGTGAAACGCACCGCGGGGTCCGTGCGGGAGAGCACGCGCAGGATCGTCGCCTGATCGACCGGGAACCCCGTGGAGGTCACGCCGTGAAAGTCCGTCGCATAGAGCGCCTCGAGCGTGGTGCGATCGCCGCTGCGGATCGCCTCCTGGCGCCTCCCCTCGAGCGCGCGAACCTCCGCCTCGGCGGGCGTCGGGGGCGGCGCCGGGGCTGCGTGCTGGGCCGGGGCCGCGAGGAGCAGAAGGGTCGCGAAGATCATGAAACCTCCTTCGGAAGACCTCCGACCGGCACCTCGCGGGCGCCCTCGGGCCAGGATCCGGAAAGAAACGTCTCGACCGCGCCGAAGAACGCGTCCGGGGCTTCGACCGTCGGGAAGTGGCCGATGTTCGGCATCACGAGCAGGCGCGCGTTCGGATTGCCCTCCGCCCAGGCCTCCGAGCCGGCATAGGGAATGAAGTCCTTCTCGCCGTGAACGACGAGACGCGGAACGGTCAGCGCGCGGGCCTGCTCGCGGTAGTCCCAGTTGCCCATCGACGGGAAGAGTGCGCCCCACCAGCCCGCCTGGTAGTCGTCCCACTCCGTCGGCTGGCGGCAGACCGACAGGTCGATCTTCGCGGCGTCCGCGGGGTTGCCGACGAACGCCGGCAAGAGGACCTTCTTCGTCTCGCGGCAACGCAGGATGGGATTGCCTGAGAACTCACCCTTCTTGTCGCGCGCTTCCAGCGTCTTCCAGGCCTCGGCGGAGACCCGCGACTGCATCGTTCGCATTCCGAGCTCCAGCCAGACGTGGCTGGCGGGAGACGCGGGCATCATCTGAACCAGCCGCGAGACGCGCTCGGGATGGCGGATCGTGTAGACGCCCGTCATCATCCCGTAGTGCGACCACCCGAGAAGCAGCATCTTCTCGAGCCCCATCGTCGCGCGGAACTTCTCGAGATCCGCGAGCTCGTTCTCGAAGGTGACCTGAGAGGGCTCCACCGGATCGGAGCCCAGGCGGCCTCGGGGATCGTAGAGGATGACCCGCCGGCCCTTGGCGAGGCGCTCGAACTCGGGAGAGGCGTCTCCGGCCCGGACGACGACGAGTGTCTCGGGACCCTCGCCGATCGATCGCCAGTGGACGCGGATGCCTCGAGCGACCTCGACCATGCCCTCGGTCGGCGGGGGCGGAGCGGAGGCGGCGGGAGGCAGGGCCGGCTTCGCGCAGGCGGCGCACACGACGGCGGCGAGAAGGCCAAAGCGTTTCATGGCGGCTCCCGGCCCCGGAGGGGCGCTGGTTACGATGCTCTTACGAACGAGGCGGCGAAGGGATCTGGCACGCCGGAGCGGCCGCCCATCCCCCCGGCCGCCACCGTGGTCCCCAAACCCCGACCTCCCGGCGGGAAGAAAACCGATCCCGCCCGCGTCTCACACCTGGGGAGGCCGTCATGACCAGGGCCTTCGGTCTTCTGGCGGGCGTCGGCGTCGGGCTGCTGTTCGCGCAGACCTGTCAGGTCGCGCCCCGCGACCCGCACGCGCGCCTGACGACCCCGGTCATGGAGGCTCCGGCATCGAGTCCTGCAACCGCGGCGCCCGAGGCGACGGCGTCCCTCGCGGCGCCGGAGACGCCCGACGCGTTGTTCGCCCGAACCGTCCGTCCGATCCTCGCCGTGCGCTGCGCGCCCTGTCACAACCCGGGCGGCACCATGTACGCGCGGCTGCCCTTCGACGACCCGAAGACCGTCGCCGATCATCGCGGCGGTGTGCTGAAGCGGTTCAAAGGCGAGCAGAAGGCGACGCTGGAAGAATGGCTCGCCAAGGCTCCTCCCGCGCCGTCGGAGCCCGCGCCCTACTAGCGCAGCTCGCGCGCGATCGCGTCGAGGCACTCGCGCCAGCCGCCCTCGTGCTCCTGACGGTCCGTCTCCGCGACGAATCCATCGTGTCGCACGCGGACCTCGGTCGAGCCGTCGCGATCGAGGAACTCGACGGTGACCACGGTTTCCTCGGAAAGGCCGGGCTCGATGTTCCAGCGCCACGTGAACACGAGCCGCTCGGGCGCGCGGATCTCGCGGTACTCCCCTTCGATGAGAAACGGCGCGCCGCCGACCTCGCCCTCGAAGCGATAGCGGCCGCCGACGCGCGCATCGATTTGCGGATCGCTCCTCCACGATCCCTTCGAGGGATCGAAGAACCAGCGCTTCACCGCGGCGGGATCGATCCAGGCGCGGAACACGCGCTCGCGCGGTGCGGCGATCGTGCGTGCGACCATCAGCGAGAGCAACGGATCACCCCCGCGAGGAGGCTATCGCGAACGATCTTGAGCCGATGCTCATCTGGCGCTCCTCGGAATCCCGCGCTTCGAAGTCGTTTTCGCCGACCTGGTCCGCGAACTGTTGCGCGTGTTTCGGCCGAGGATTACGTTCCCGCACGTCGCATCGTCCTACCAGACGGTCGGTGCGCCACCCTCCTTCCGGGAGGCCCTGCGCCAGGGGCCTCCCGGAGCTTTTTTCGGGCGATTTCGTCCTCGGGCCCAAGGCCGATTTCGGCCTTCCGGCGCACGATTCGAAGCTGTCCTTCACGTTTTTGTCCTGGATATCGACGGGTCGGTCCACGGAATCCTCGAATTGGTCCCCAAACCGGGGCCTCTTCGTCCGCCCCGGCGGATACTCCGCCTCGGGGCGACGAAGCAACCCCCGGTCCGGATCGACCGCGCCCGAGGGAGGACGGATGGCCGAATCGGGGAACCGGGAGACAACCCGCGGGTTCCCGTTTCGTATCAATCCCTTGAAACCCCCTGGGGAGGAGGAGAACGGACATGAAGCTTCAGGCCCTCATCGTGGACGACGAGCCGCTGGCCCGCGAGTGGCTGCGCAGCGCGCTCAACGAAGACCCCGGCATCGAGATCATCGGGGAGAGCGGCGACGGCTTCCAGGCCGTCCAGGCGATCGAAGAGAAGAAGCCGGACGTCGTCTTCCTCGACGTTCAGATGCCCGGCCTCGACGGCTTCGGCGTGCTCGGCATGATCGACCCGACGCAGATGCCTGCGGTGGTCTTCGTGACCGCCTTCGACCAGTACGCGCTGCGCGCCTTCGATGTGCACGCGGTCGACTACTTGATGAAGCCCTTCTCCCCCGAGCGCGTCCGCGACGCGGTCGATCGCGTGCGGACCCACGTCGACAAGCGCTCCTCCGCGGAGCTGAAGGAAACGATCCTGCGGCTCGTCGAGGAGGTTCGGCGCGAGCGGCAGTATCCGGAGTGGCTGCTGCTGAAGAACGAGGGCAAGAGCCTGTTCGTGAAGGTCAAGGACATCGACTGGATCGAGTCCTCTCGCAACA
>DATBIJ010000196.1:0-4344 GCA_036557025.1 Thermoanaerobaculia bacterium
TTTCGCGCACGGGCATCGGGGCGCGGCACGCCGGGCCCCTACGGATGCTACGTCCACACGGCGATGAGGCAGGCGTCGCTGACGTTCGAGGGGTCGAAGAAGGCTACAGCGACTTTGCGGCCGGCGGTCATCTCGGCGGCGGCGATGTCGCGCGCGACGGGGATGTCGCTGGGGACGACGTCCTTGACCTTGCCGTCCTTTCCGATCACGAAGGCGGTGCGCGCGGAGAATCCCTTCTCGTCGAGGTAGACGCCGTACTTCTTGGCGACGTCCCCCTTCGGGTGAAAGTCGGCGAGCAGGGGATAGGAAATGCCGTTTTTCTCGGCGAACGCCCGCTGTGACCAGATCGAGTCCACCGAGATCCCGAGAACCTGCACGTCCTCCGCGCCGGCCGTCGGCAGCATCTCGGAGCACTGCTTGTTCTCGATCGAGCACACGCCCGAAAACGCGAGCGGGTAGAACATCAGCAGGACGTTCTTCTTGCCGCGATAGTCCGAGAGCGACACCTTGTCCCCGACCGTGGAGGGGAGCGTGAAATCCGGAGCCGAGTCGCCAACCTTGAGCATCGATCCTCCTATGGGGTCAGGTCTTTAGTTGTTAGCAAGTCGTGAACTTCCTTTGACATCCGCTGAGATCCAGCCACGCAGCGACAATGGTCGGTCCCGGCTCATCGTCAAGACTTTCGGACAATAACTTACAACTAAAGACCTGACCCCAGCGCTATCGCATGGTCTTGCGGAAGGCACCGGTGGAGGCGGCCACGAGCAGGGTCGAGATCAGCAGCAGCGAGGCGACCTCCTCCCAGAGGTCGGCGAAGGTCGCGCCGCGGATGATCACGCCCCGCGCGATCGCGATGAAGTGGGTCGCCGGGATCGCGCGCGCGAGCACGCGCAGCCAGCCCGGCAGCGAGGAGAGGGGAAAGATGTAGCCCGAGAGCATGATCGAGGGCAGCAGAAACATCTGGGCGATCTGGATCGCCTCCATCTGTGTCTTCGCCCAGGAGGAGACCAGCAGTCCCAGCGAGAGCAGCGCGAACAGATAGATGACCGACAGCGCCAGCAGCAGGGCGAGGCTGCCGTGCATCGGGACGCGGAACACGAAGGTCATCAGGGCGAGCACGAAGAGCAGCTGCAGGAACGCGAGAACCAGGTAGGGGAGCAGCTTGCCCATCACGACCGCGACCGGAGACGCGGGGGTCACCATGAGCTGCTCGAGCGTGCCCCTCTCCCGCTCTCGGACGATCGCGAAGGCCGCGAGCAGGGTCGCGCTGAAGGTCAGCAGGATCGCGACGAGCCCGGGCAGCAGCAGGTTGGCCGTGCGCGAGTCCGGGTTGAAGAGCAGCACAGGGTGCAGGCGGATCGGCAGCTTGTCGACGGTGTCGACCCCCGCCTCGGAAATCGAGCGCGCGAGCGTCAGGCCGTTGGCGGCGGCCAGCGTCTGCGAGGAGATCGAGGAGTCCGACCCGTCGATCAGGACCAGCACGTCGGCGGGCATCCCGGCGACGCGGCGCCGCGCGTAGTCCGGCGGGATCTCGATGCCCACCGACGCGCGCCCGGCGACGATCTCGCGCCGTACCGCCTCGCGCGAGGGCGCCTCCGCGACGACCTCGAAGAAGCTCGTGTTCATGAAGTCGGTGACGAGGCGGCGGCTCTCCTGCGTCCGGCTCTGATCGAACACGACGGTGGGGACCCGGCGGACGTTGGTGTCGATCAGGGCGAAGAGGGTGAGCTGGAAGGCCGGCACCAGCAGCGCGAACTGCAGGGTGCCCCGGTCGCGGAGCATCTGCAGGGCCTCCTTGCGCAGGACGGCCCCGAAGCCCCTCACGGCGCCCCCTCGACGGCGACCGGGCGCTTCTCGGACTCCAGCCTCGTCAGCCGCACGAAGACGTCCTCGAGCGAAGCCTCGATCGGGCGGATGACGACCCGCGCCCGCGCGGTCGCCTCCAGATCCGTCGCGATCCGCGCGTCGGGGACCTCGGCGCGGACGAGCAGGTGGAGCGCATTGCCGAAGATCGTGACGTCCTCGACGTAGGGGAGCTGGCGGGCGTGGCCCATGACCGCCGCGGCGCCGCGCTCGCAGTCCGCTTCCACGCGTCGCGTGCCGGCCGGCGTGATCTCCGGCAGGCGGGTGAGATCTGCCGGGTCTCCTTCGACGAGCATGCGGCCGTAATAGAGGTAGCCGACCCTCCCGCATCGCTCGGCCTCGTCCATGTAGTGCGTCGAGACCAGCAGCGTCACGCCGGAGCCCGCCATCTCGAAGAGGAGGTTCCAGAGCTCGCGGCGCGCGACGGGGTCGATGCCCGCGGTCGGCTCGTCGAGGAAGAGCACGCGCGGCTCGTGCATGAGCGCGCACCCCAGGGCCAGCCGCTGCTTCCAGCCGCCCGAGAGCTGCGCCGCCAGGCGCGCGCGATACGGGCCGATGGCGGTCAGCGCGACCGCCCATTCCCGCCGTTCCCGCAGCCGCCCTCCGGCCAGGCCGTAGACCGACGCGAAGAAGTCGAGGTTTTCTTCGACCGTCAGATCCTCGTAGAGCGAGAACTTCTGGGCGACGTAGCCGATCCGCCGACGGACCTCCTCGCCCTGCACCGCGACGTCGAGGCCGTCGACGCGGGCCTTGCCCTGGCTCGGCGCGAGCAGCCCGCAGAGAATGCGGATCAGCGTGGACTTGCCGGAGCCATTGGGCCCCAGAAGGCCATAGATCTCTCCGCGCGGAACGCGCAGCGAGACCTCCTCGAGGGCCCGAACCTTGCCGAAGTTGCGCGAGACGGACTCGACCGCCACGCCGTCGCCCGTCGCGGGGCCGAAGTCCTTCATGGGGCCGCGGCGCTCGGCTCCGCGGTTTCCTCGAGCGTGACCAGCGCCGCCATCCCGGGCTTGAGCTCCGGCGTCGGCTCGATCTCGATCTTCACTCCGAAGACCTGGTCCATGCGCTGGTCCACGGTCTGGATGTTCCGCGGCGTGTACTCGGCACGATCGCGGATCTCGACGACCTTGCCCGGGAAGCTCCGGCCGGGAAAGCTGTCGACGGTGACCGACGCCTTCTGCCCGAGGCGAACCAGGCCCAGCTTCGGCTCCGGGACGTAGACGCGGACCCAGAGCTGGCCGGGCTCGAGCAGGCGCGCGATCGGCGCGCCCGCCGCGACGATGTCTCCGGGACGCAGGTCCAGCGTCTCGACGACGGCATCCGCGGGGGACTTCACGACGGCCTCCTCGCGCTGCCGTTCCAGCAACGCGAGCTCTTGGGAGGCCTGCGCGAGCGCGGCCCGCGCCGCGGCGACGTCTTCGGGACGGCTGCCGCGCTCGAGCTCCAGGAGGGCCTGCGCGGCCGTGGTGGCGCGGGTCGCGACGGTGTCGTATTGCTGTTGTGGAACGACCCCGCGCTCGAGCAGCTCCGCCATACGGCGCCGCTCCGCCTCGGCGTTCGCGGCCTCCGCCCGGGCGCGCGCGATCTCCTCGCTTCGCGGGCCGCGCTCGACGCGCGCGAGGGCCGCCCGGGCCTGCGCGACCCGCGCCTTTCCCTCGGCGATGCGCGGCTCGATCAGCGTGGTCTCGAACGTCACGAGCGGGGCGCCCGCCGCGATGCGCTCTCCCTCGCGCGCGTGGACGACGGCGACGCGTCCGCCCGTCAGCGACCCGACCTCGACGTCCCGCGCCTCGACGGAGCCGGAGAGCAGCAAGAGCGGCTCCTCGCGGCGCCCGCGCCACCAGAGAAACGCGGCACCTCCCGCGACGAGCAGGAGGAGCAGCAGCGGGATGCGCTTCTTCATGGCGGGGCGAATCGCCGTGGCGCGGCGCGCGACCCTTCGACTTGCTAGGCCTTCGGTCGCGCGGGGAAGTCCTTGAGGATCTTCGCGACGGCGTCGCTGACGGCACCGCGCAGGAGGGTCTCGTTGGAGAGCGCGTGGTCGGTGAAGGCGCGCGAGAAGTTCCCGCGCCAGGACAGCGCGTTGGTCTTGCCGTCGACGAGATCCAGCGCGAGGAATCCCTTGCCGTACTCCTTCGGCATGTAGATCGGCGTCCAGTAGTACGGGTAGATGTAGCCGACCGGCACGCCGGTCCACCCCTCGTTCAAGCCGGTCCAGCAGGCGATCTTGAAGTCCGGCGTGCCTTCCTGGATGCGCGTGTAGCCCTTCTCACCCAGGATGCGATCGACGTCCTGGATGATCTGAGAGCCCGCCGTCGATCGCTCGCCCGCCTCACCCGCCAGCGGGAACCAGGAGTATGTCGACCATCCCGTGAAGTTCGCCTGCGGGTCCTTCTGGACCTTGACCTGGGCCGAGCCCATGTCCGGGGACTCGGCGCCGCCCGAAGACGCGCTCGACGTGCCCGAAGAGCAGGAGAGCGC
>DATBIJ010000197.1:0-1887 GCA_036557025.1 Thermoanaerobaculia bacterium
TGCGCCCTCGGAAGCGTACGGCAGAAGCGCGAGCGCGGGAACGACCGCGGCCATCAGGAGGATCGTGGCCACCCGACTTCGCCCGATCCAGAGGATCGGATGCAGGGCCGTGACCTGTTTGGCGGCGATGGACGCACCCAGAAGCAGGCCGGTCTCGACCGCGGCGGCGCCGGGGGATTGCTCTCGACGGGACGCCCACAGCGCCAGCAGCAAGAATAGAAGGGCGAGGCCGTCGAACTGGCCCTGGACGCTCGAGACGTAGATCGCGATCGGGCTCGCGAGATAGAGGGCCGCCGCGCGATAGGGAGCCATCGCGCCCGGGGCGCGCCGCGCGAGCGACGCGACGACGAGCGCGGTCGCGACGTCCGCGGCCGCCAGCACGATGCGCAAGACGGCCGCGAACGGGACCGCGGCGGCCTCCGCCGCGGCCCGAAGGCCGTGCAGCAGCCAGTAGAACGGAGGGAAGAAGTGGTAGTAGGGAAACGGATCGGCATACGGCGGGCCGCCCGGCGCGCGCGACATCGGCTCCCAGACGTCCCGGATCTCATAGAGCACCGGCGCCCGCGCGGCGAGCCCGAAGCGCAGCAGGACCAGGAGCAGGCAGGCCGCGACCAGGAGGCGGGCCTCCCAACGCCGCGCGCCGGCGCTCCCCCTCACGAGGGCCACAGCGCCCGATAGCGTTCCCAGAGATCATCGGCCAGGAAGACCGAGACCATCGCGCCCAACGCGAGGAAGACGCCGAAGGGCAGCCGCGTCTTCATGTCCCCGCGGCGGATCGCGAGCATCGCGAGGCCGATCACGCTCCCCGCGACCGAGCCGAGCAGGACCGTGAGCAACACTCCCCACGGCCCCAGGAAGGCGCCGACCATCCCGAGCATCTTGACGTCGCCCAGCCCCATGCCCTCGACGCCCTGCAGCTTTTCGTAGACGAAGCGGACGAGCCAGAGCGCGCCGGCCCCGATCGCCGCGCCGAGCAAGGCGGACAGGAAGCTCCGGCCGCCGGGAAACGCGGCGAGCGCGAGGCCGATCGCGGTGCCCGGCAACGTGATCGCGTCGGGCAGGAGCTGGAACTCCGCGTCGATCGCGAGCAGCGCGATGCACGAGGAGAGCAGGAGAAGCATCTCGGCGAGCTCGACGAAGGAGCCGGCCCGCAGGAACGCGAGCGACCAGAGAGCCCCGTTGGCGAGCTCGATCGCCGGGTAGCGCGCGGAGATTCCCGCCTGGCAGTCGCGGCAGCGCCCCCGCAGGAGGATCCAGGAGATCAGGGGAACGTTGTCGTAGGCGCGGATGGCGGCGCCGCAGGCGGGGCAGTGCGACGCGGGAACCGCGACCGATTCGCCGCGGGGAAGGCGGTGGATCAGGACGTTGAGGAAGCTGCCGACGACGAGGCCGACCAGCCCGGCGGCGACCGCGCCGAAGGCCCCGAGCTCCGTGAAGGGCGTGCTCATGCCGGCCGGCTCATCGCGGGTCGTCGGCGCGCCAGGAAGGCCAGCGCGACCGCCGCCGCGACCGAAACCGCGGCCCCGACGAGAACGGAGACGGGCCGGTAGACGAAGGCCACACGATGCGAGCCGGGCGCGATGTGCACGGCGCGGAACATCCCGTCGGCGCGAAAGATCTCGGTGCGGCGCCCATCGACATCCGCCCGCCAGCCGGGATACCACGCGTCCGCCAGCACGAGGTACCCCGTGCTGCGGTTCTCGACCGCCACCACGACGCGCTCGGGGGAATCCTGGACGAGGCTCGCGACGAAGAGCCCGGGCCGCCCGGCGCCCGGAGCGGAGGGCCCGGGCCGGTCCAGCAGGATCTCGTGGCGATAGTCGGACTTGCCCGAGAGCGACTTCTCGCGTGCGATCCGGGCATCGGGCTCCACGACGGCACGCCCGA
>DATBIJ010000198.1:0-7250 GCA_036557025.1 Thermoanaerobaculia bacterium
CGAGGCCCAGCGCTCGCTCTCGGGCGGGAGGTGGTCCCGCGTGCCCTTGACGGCCTGGAAGCGCGACTTCATCGCGCCTGCGCCCAGGATCCGTCGATCTTGAAGTACTCCTGCTTGTAGGCCAGGTAGTTGCGGTGGTAGTGGCGCAGGTCGACGACCTCGGCCTCGGAGAGAACGCGGACCTGCCGGGCGGGCACGCCGAGCCAGAGCGTGCGCGCGGGGACGACGGTCCGCGGCGCCACGAGCGCCCCGGCGCCGATGAAGGAGGACTCGCCGATGTCCGCCGCGTCGAGCACGGTCGCCCGGATCCCGATCAGCGCGCCGGCCCGCACGGTCGCGCCGTGGACGATCGCGCCATGGCCGAGCGTGACCTCCTCCTCGAGGATCGTGGGGTGGGTGCCCTGCGTGACGTGGATTGCGCAGTTGTCCTGGATGTTGCTGCGCGCCCCGACGCGGATGTAGTGGCAGTCGCCGCGAAGGACGGAGTTGTACCAGACCGAGACGTCGTCGGCGAGCTCGACGTCGCCGATCACGGCCGCCGTCTCGGCGAGATACACCCGCTCGCCCAGACGCGGAGTCTTTCCGCCGTAGGTCTTGATCAGGCCCATGAAAGCGCGAAATTTACCATCGACCCCCCGGCGGCGCGCCGGACGGCCACGGGAAGGCGCCCTCGCGCAGCAGCCGCGGCGGGTCCTGCGTGAAGTCCACGATCGTCGACGGCATGCCGCCGGGGCACGCTCCCCCGTCGACGAGGACGTCGATCCAGCCCGAGAGCTCGTCGACGACGGTGGCCGGGTCCACAGCCGGCGGATGGCCGGAGCGATTCGCCGAGGTCGCCGTCAACGGACCGGTCTCGGCGAGCAGACCCCGCAGGCGCTCGTCTGCCGGGATCCGGACCGCGAGAGACCGCAGACCTCGGGAGGCGGCGATCGGTTCGCGCAGAGGAAGGACGGCGGTCAGGGGCGCCGGCCAGAGTTGCGAGAGTCGCGACAAAGCCGGGGCCGCCGAAATCCCCAGCGATTCGATCTGCTCCACGTATCCCGCGACGACCGGAAGAGGCTTTCCGTCGTCGCGGCCCTTCGCCGCGAAGACCTTCGAAACGCCCGCCTCGTTCGCGGGGTGCGCGGCGAGGCCGTAGAAGGTGTCGGTCGGGATTGCGAACACGGCGCCGCCGGACAACAGTCGGGAGAGCTTCTCCATCTCTTCCGGCGATTCGAGCAGCGCCTCGAGCGCGACGCGGATCATCGGCCGACGTACTGGTCGTAGATCGCGCGCGCACGCACGGGATCGCCCGTGCCGCGGATCAGACAGCGGCCGTCTTCGAAGAGCGTCAGCGTGACGCCGTCCACGTTCGCGATCAGGATCCCTTCGCCCCGTCGAACCGAAGCCACGGAGGCGAGCCGGCGGGCGAGCGATTCGAAGTCCGGCGGCGCAGGATCCCGAGGCCGGATCTGCACGGCGTCTCGGCCGCAGAGCCGGACGGCGGAGGAGCTCCCCTCCCCCTCGAGAGCCGGGTAGCGGCCTTCCCCGCACGCGGGGCAGGCCGGCGAGGGCCGCGCCGCCTCGAAGCGCCGCCGCGACGTCAGCGCGCCGTTCCAGACCTCCCACGTCAGGACTCCCGGGGACGTCTCCGCGCCCACGGCGAGTCGCAGGGCTTCCGTCATGCCCGCCGCGGCGACCAGAAGGGGAAGGGACGGCACGACGCCGACCGTGTCGCAGGTGGGACCCGAGCCCGCCGGCGGAAGGACCTCGAGGAAGCAGCGCAGGCACGGGGTCTTCGGCGGGCGAGACACCGCGACGAGCCCCTCGGAGCCCACGCAGGCCGCCGCGATCGACGGGAGGCCCAGCGCCCGCGACGCGTCGGAGACGAGCAGGCGCGTCTCGAAGTTGTCGGTGCCGTCGAACACGACGTCGTGTCCCTTCAGGTGACGCAGCGCGTTGACGTGGTCGAGATCCTCGGCGAGCGCCCGCACCTCCACACCCGGAGCGATCCGCGCGAGCCGCCGCGCGGCCGCCGTCGCCTTGGGTGACGCGGCCTTCGCGTCCTCCGCGTCGAAGAGAAACTGCCGCGAGAGGTTCGACTCCTCGACGACGTCGCGGTCGATCAGCGTGAGGCGCCCGAAGCCTGCGCGCGCCGCGATCTCCGCGGCCGCCGCGCCGACCGCCCCGACCCCGACGAACGCGATCGCGCTCGCCTCGATTCGCTTCTGTCCCTCCGGCCCGATCCCGGGAAAGAGAATCGAGCGGTCGTGCCGCGCGCTCACCGCTCCGCGGCTTCCAGCAGCGCGCGGGCGTGCTTCCGGGCGGTCTCGGGCACCGTCTCGCCCGCGAGCATGCGCGCGATCTCCTCGACCCGCTCCTTGCCGGCGAGCGACCGCACGGAGGCGATCGTCCGGCCGCGGACGTGACCCTTCTCGGCGAGGTAGTGGCCGTCCGCGAGCGCCGCGATCTGGGGCACGTGGGTCACGCAGAGCACCTGGTCGTGGCGGGCAAGCTCCCGCAGGCGCTTTCCGACCAGCTCCGCCGTCCGCCCCCCGATGCCCGAGTCGACCTCGTCGAAGACCAGCGTGCGGCCGATCAGCGTGCGCCCCAGCCCGCCCTTACCCGACGCCACCGTGCGAATCGCGAGCTGCAGTCTCGAGAGCTCCCCTCCCGAGGCGATCTTCTCGAGCGGCTTCTCCGATTCGCCGGGATTGGGTGCGATGAGAAAGCTCGCCCGCTCGCGGCCGCTGGCCCGCGGCGCATCCTGCGGCTCCTCCTCGAGCAGGACGCGGAAGCGCGCCTTCTCCATCGCAAGTCCGCGGACCTCCTTTTCGACGGCCTTCGAGAGCCGCTCGACGTTCTCGCGGCGCTTCGCGGACAGCACGTCCGCCGCCCTGGCCCAGGCCTTCGCGGCGGCGCGTTCCTCCGCGCGGCGCCGCTCCAGAGCGTCCTCGAAGTGCGTCAGCTCGCCCCGCTCCTTCCCCATGGCCTCGCGCCGCGCAAGGACTTCGTGGAGCGATCCGCCGTACTTGCGCTTCAGTCGCGTCAGGGCCTCCAGGCGGGACTCCAGGGCGGTGAGACGCTCCGGATCCGCTTCCCCTGCGTCCGCGGCATCGCGCGCGGCGGCCGCCAGGTCGGCAATCCGGCGCTTGAGCTCCTCAGCCTCCGCGAGGTTCGCGGCTTCGCGCGCGTCGATCGCGGCGAGCTGCGCGAAGGCCCGCGCCGCCTCGCCGAGCCGGTCCGCGGCGGAGCCCTCCCCCTCCGACAGCGCCTGGAGAGCCGCCTCGCCCGCCTCTCGGATGCGGCCGGCGTGGCGCAGCCGCTCCCGCTCCGCGGAAACGTTGTCTTCCTCCGCGGGGTCGGGCGAAACCGCATCGATCTCTCGGATTTGAAACTCCAGCATCTCCAGCCGCTCCGCGCGCCCGCGCCGGGCCTCCTCGAGCTCTTCGAGCGATCGCCGCGCCGCGCTCCAGGCCGCCGCCGCCGCGCCGACGGCCTCGCGCTCTCCCAGCGCCCCGGCGAAGGCGTCGAGCAGCTCCAGCGGCGCGCCCGATTCGGCGAGCTCGCGCTCGGTGTTCTGCCCCTGGATCGAGAGCATGCCGCCGACCGCCCGCGCGAGCGTCCGCACGCTCGCGGGCTCGTCCTCGATGAAGGCCCGCCCACGCCCGTCGGGTGTGAGCTCCCGGCGCAACAGCAGGGTCGGCGCCGCGGGGTGACCGGCTTCTTCCAGGACCTGGAGCGCCGCGGGATCCATGTCGAACTCCCCGGCCACCATCAGCCGGGTCGCGCCGTCCCGCACCATCTCGGAGGAGCCGCGGCCTCCCGCGAGCAGCGCGAGCGCGTCGACCAGAATGGACTTGCCCGCGCCGGTCTCGCCCGTGATGACGGTCAGGCCCGGAGCGAGCTCCAGCTCCAGGTCCTCGACGATGGCCAGGTTCTTGACCGTCAGGCGCCTCAGCACGCGCAGAGTCTAGCGCCCGGCACGGCACCGCCCGGCGCCGGGTGTGCCGGTTACTTGCGGTACTTCGCCTTGACGGCGATCGGCTTGGCCGGGATCCCCGCGGCGATCACGCCGTCCTCGATGGGCTTGGAGGCCACGCCCATCGAGCCCACCATGGCGTCGGCGCCGATCGTCACGCCCGACAGCACCACGGCGTGGTACGTCACGCGCACGCGGTCGCCGATCACGGTCTTCCCCAGGGAGACGTCGTGGATGTCCTCGATCGCATGGGAGTGCGAGTAGATGTTGGCGTAGTCGGAGATCGAGGCCTCGTTGCCGATGATCACCTCGCCCCGGTCGTCGATCAGGACGTTGCGGTGGATCGTGACGTTGTCGCCCACGGTCAGGTTGTAGCCGAAGGAGAACTCGCAGTCGTGGAAGATGCGGACGTCCTTGCCGCACTTCCTGAAGACCCGCGCCGCGAGCATCGCGCGCATCTTCGTGCCGAGCCGGACGTTGCGGCCGACCGGGGAGTGATCGAACATCTGCCAGAACCAGAGCAGCGGCTTCACCCGCGCCCACTTCACCAGGTCGATCTCCTTGTAGTACTCCGCCTCGAGCGTCGCGTTGCGCGGGTCGAAGCTCGCGATGAGCGCCTTCGTCGCGAGCGGGACCTTCGGGTCGGACAGCTCCCGGTCGAAGTCCACGTCCCGCCCCAGCGTCAGGCGGGCCAGCGCCTGCCGGACCGTGTCGTTGCGGTCCTTCGCGGGGTCGTCCAGGTCCTTCGCCAGCTCCGCGAGGAATCGCGGGAAGACGTCCTCTCCGACGGGGCCGATCGCGAAGCTTCTCAGCGGCATGATGGGGGCGGACCGTATCAGCGGCGGGGGTCGCGGTCAAATGGCGCGCGGACTCGCCGGGCGCCGCGGACCGCTAGCCGAAGCGCCTCTTCAGGAACTCGATCGTCAGCGCGACGCCGAAGCCCGTGGCGCCGGCGTCGTAGCCCGCGTGCTCCTTCTCGAGGTGCGCCACGCCCGCGAAGTCGATGTGCGCCCAGGCCACGCCCTTCGGGACGAACTCCTTCAGGAAGATCGCCGCGTTGACCGTGCCCGCGTTGCGGCCGCCGGTGTTCTTGAAGTCGGCCCAGTCCGAGCGAAGGTTCTCCTTGTACTCGTCCCAGAGCGGGAGCCGCCAGAGCCGCTCGCCCGTCGTCTCCCCCGCGGCGAGCAGTGCGTTGGCGAGATCGTCGTCCGCGCTCATGAGGCCCGCGCACTCCTGTCCCAGCGCGACCAGCACCGCGCCGGTGAGCGTCGCGAAGTCCAGCAGGACGTCGGGTCGGAACTTCTCCGCGTAGGAGAGCGCGTCGCCCAGGATCAGGCGCCCCTCGGCGTCCGTGTTGTCGACCTCGACGGTCTTTCCGTTGCGCATGCGGAGGATGTCGCCGGGGCGCGTCGCGGTGCCGCCAGGCAGGTTCTCCACGAGCGGCGCCAGCGCGACGACGTGGACGGGCAGCTCGAGCTCGCGGGCCGCGCGCACGCACGCCAGCACCGTCGCGGCGCCCATCATGTCGTACTTCATCTCGCCCATCGAGGGCGCGGGCTTCAACGAGATCCCCCCCGAGTCGAAGGTCACACCCTTTCCGACGAGCACGGCCGTGCCGCGCGCGCCGTGCGGCGCGTACTCCGCGACCACGAAGGCCGGCGGCCGCGCGCTCCCGGCGGAAACGCCGAGGACTCCGCCCATCCGCTCCTTCTCGATCTCCTTTTTCTCCAGCACGCGGACGCGCAGCTCGTGGTCCGCGCCCAGCCGCCGGGCGGCGGCCGCGAGCTCCGCGGGGCCGAGGTCGTGGCCGGGGGTGTTGCCCAGATCGCACGCCCAGGCGACCGCCGAAGCGACCGCGGCCGAGGTCTTCCCCGCCGCCCGCAGCGACGCCGGCGTCACGCCGGCCGGCGGCAGAAGGGTCGCCCGCACCTCTCCGGCGTCCGCTTTCGGCTGAGACTTGTAGCGGTCGAAGCGGTAGTCGGCCAGACGCAGCCTCGGCAGCAGCGCCGCCAGCGTCTCCGCGTCGACGCCGGCGAAGACGAGGGCGAAGGGCTCGCGCGAGTGCCGAAGCTGATCCTTCAAAACCCGGCGCACCGCCTTACGCAGGCGCGCAATGGAAACGGGGGGCCGGCCCAGACCCGACAGCGTCCACGCGCCGGCGGTCGTGACCTCGCGCTCGCGCCCGCGGAACCCCGACGCTCGGCACGCGGCGCGCAGAGCAGGCCGCACGCCCGCGACGGCGTCGCTCCAGGGCTCGGCAGTCTCGGGGAGGAATGCGACTCGGCGCAGACCCGCGGGACCGCGCGGGAGCCTCGTGGCCAGGGTCAGCCGCATGCACCGCGGACACTAGCAGACTCCGCGGGCCGGCGAATCCAGTCGTCCGTGCTAGTGTCGCTTCCCCTCATGTTGGCGGTCACCGAAACGCACCTGGCCGGGGCGCGGCTGTCGCGCCGCGGGAAGGTCCGCGAGCTCTACGATCTGGGCGACTCGCTCCTGCTGGTCGCGAGCGACCGGATCTCCGCCTTCGATTGCGTCTTGTCCCCGGGCATCCCGGACAAGGGCAAGATCCTGAACCAGCTCTCGAACTTCTGGTTCCGCAAGTTCGAGGACGTCGAGAACCACCTGCTCGAGACCGATTCCGCCCGCTTCCCCGAGGCCGTGCGGGTCGACGCCTCCAAGCTCGAGGGTCGCGCCGTCCTGGTCCGGAAAGCCGAGGTCATCCCCTTCGAGTGCGTCGCCCGCGGCTACATCGCGGGCTCGGGCTGGGCCGACTACCGGCGCACGGGAGCAATCTGCGGTGTCGCCCTGCCGAGCGGCCTGCGCGAGGCCGACGCCCTGCCCGAGCCCATCTTCACGCCCGCCACGAAGGCGAGCGCGGGGCACGACGAGAACGTTCCCTTCTCGCGGCTGGTCGACGAGCTCGGCGAAGAGGAAGCGAACCGCCTGCGCCAGCTCACGCTCTCGCTCTATGCGCGCGCCCGCGAGTACGCGGAGCGGCGCGGGTTGATCCTCGCGGACACGAAACTGGAGTTCGGCCGCATCGACGGCCGGCTCCTCTGGATCGACGAAGCCTTCACGCCCGACTCCTCGCGCTACTGGGAGGCCGCGACTTACGCGCCCGGCCGCTCCCAGAGCTCGTTCGACAAGCAGTTCGTCCGGGACTGGCTGGAGTCGACGGGCTGGGACAAGCGCCCGCCCGCGCCCCGCCTTCCCGAGGGAGTCGTGCGCACGACGCGGGAGAAATACCTCGACGCCTTCCGCGCGCTGACGGGCACTCTGCCGGTATCCG